>NZ_JBALOX010000075.1:49334-49866 GCF_036965165.1 Bacillus sp. JJ1521
TTTTAAAAAAATGAAAAAAAATGCTTACATCGTCAATACCGCAAGAGGTGGGATCATTGACGAAATTGCACTATATGATGCACTTATAAGTGGTGAAATATCAGGTGCTGCGCTTGATGTTTTTGAAAATGAACCTACAGGTAACTCACCATTGATTACACTTCCAAACTTTATCGCGACCCCGCACATGGCTGGATATACGGCTGATGCCCTAGAAGAGGTTGGGATGATTACTGCAAGGAATATCATTAATGTTTTGAAAGGGGAAAAGGCAGATTATGAGTTTGTATAAACGATAATAGAATCAGATTAGGGAGTTTAGTAGCATGCCAATTAAAATTTATTTGTTGTTATTGATTATTCCTTTTTACAAGTTGGGACCCGTTTGACTCAGAAAATAGTAGTCTCTTAAATTTTTTGTCGAGAAAACACTATTATCATATTGACAATAGAAAATATTATATGCTAACATTCAGACTATCGAAATATTGAAAAAATGTTATTCAGCTGAATATCTACTGGGGGACTACCA
>NZ_JBALOX010000076.1:0-708 GCF_036965165.1 Bacillus sp. JJ1521
GAGAATTCATGATTATGACCTCTTAAAACAACAACTTCAAACACACGGCTTAACAAGTGGGGCATATGAGTGGTATTTAGAGTTACGTAAATATGGATCTGTACCACATTCAGGCTTCGGATTAGGGCTAGAAAGAACAGTAGCATGGATTAGTGGCGTTGAACATGTACGTGAAACAATCCCATTCCCACGTCTGCTAAATCGACTATATCCATAATAATCAAAGGTAGGGACCTTTCTAAAAGGAAAGGTCTCTTTCATTTATAGATGAACCTCAGACCAAATATTTCTTTCTTAACCCTACTTCGTGGTCTCATGTTATACTAGGTTATGAAGAGGTGTTTATACATGAAAATGGATAAATTAGTTGATTTATTCGAACAAGGCAGTATTTCAATTCCGAAAATGTTAATGTCCTCGTATCGACATCTACAGTTAAACGAAGAGGAAATGATGGTCCTATTCCATATATTAACCTTTATGGACGGTGGAAATTTCTTTCCTACACCAATTGAAATCTCAAATCGTATGACAATTTCAGAAGAAAAATGTATGGAAATCCTACGTCAGCTTATTCAACGAGGATATTTAGAAATAAATGAAGGTAACGATGAAAATCGTATTATCTATGAAAAATACTCATTACGACCATTATGGGAGAAAATGCTTCAGTATCTCGTTCAACGAAACATGAATGAAGAAAAAGAA
>NZ_JBALOX010000076.1:782-1055 GCF_036965165.1 Bacillus sp. JJ1521
AATCATAAAAGCAGCCTTACGTGAGGCCGTCATGTCTGGTAAGCTTAATTTCCGATATATTGATCGAATCCTATTTGAATGGAAAAAGAATGGCATCCGTACAATTGCGCAAGCCCAAAACCATTCACAAAAGTTTCGTCAATATCAAAATAAGCACAAACAAACGGATCAAACGCAGCAAGGAAATTATAAACGGACAATCCCGTTTTATAACTGGTTGGAAAACTAACTTTATTAAGCAGGGATTAAAACCCTCTCAACTAACAATCTGTG
>NZ_JBALOX010000076.1:1157-1752 GCF_036965165.1 Bacillus sp. JJ1521
AAGCAGGTGATAAATATGCTAAACAAACAACAAATTCGATTTTGTCTAGACACAATGGGGGAGATGTTCCCGGATGCACATTGTGAGTTAAACCACAAGAATCCGTTTGAACTGGTGATTGCTGTTGCATTATCTGCCCAATGTACAGACGCATTGGTAAATAAAGTAACGGCAACTCTTTTTGAAAAATACAAAACCCCTGAGGATTATTTAGCAGTATCTCTTGAAGAGCTTCAAAATGATATTCGTTCCATTGGTCTTTATCGAAACAAGGCCAAAAACATTCGCAACCTATGTCAAATGTTGATTGAAGAATATGCTGGCGTCCTTCCGCAAGACCGTGATGAATTAACAAAATTCCCTGGGGTAGGAAGAAAAACAGCCAATGTTGTTGTCTCAGTTGCATTCGGTGTACCTGCGATTGCAGTTGATACACATGTAGAGAGAGTCAGCAAAAGGCTTGGATTTTGTAGATGGAAGGACTCTGTTCTAGAAGTCGAGAAGACATTGATGAAAAAGATTCCGAAAGAAGAATGGTCTGCAACGCATCATCGGATGATATTTTTCGGAAGATACCATTGTAAAGCTCAAAACC
>NZ_JBALOX010000076.1:1775-2114 GCF_036965165.1 Bacillus sp. JJ1521
GAGAAGGGAAAAAGCGTATGAAGGGGAAAGAAAAGGTTGGATAATGAAAAAATTATTTCTGAAACAACGGAAAAATGGAATGACAGAAAAGAACTTTTAATGCGCCTTTTCCAAAACAGAGATAAAGAAGCAATAATGGATCCAATGAATGAAGCGATTTATGACTTTTTGACCCTTTTATTTTTTGTGAATGGTGAAGAAAGGACCCCAGATAAAAAAAGACTCCAAGAGGATATTATGGGCTTAGAAAATAGACCGATTAATCTTGATGAGCGCCTTTCATTTATTTTAAAAAAGCCAAATCAATATCATTCATTCGTTCAATTAAATGAACTTTAT
>NZ_JBALOX010000077.1:0-29726 GCF_036965165.1 Bacillus sp. JJ1521
GTAGATTACGCCAGGAACGGCCGCTGCAATGATAATAGTATTTAAGATTTTTCCTTTTTGCATGACTTGAAACCCAACGAGCAAGAACAAAAACGTACTAATTACATAGCCAAGTGGTTCAAGCAATAGTGCGTATAAAGTTGTTGAAACAAGTATGATCAAGAAGCGTTTGTAATGTAATTTCTCCTTTTTCTGTTCAGGGTATTTTTTCCGAAATGTTTCATAAATAAGGCGGACACTTAATAGAATGAGGACAACTCCGAGCGCAGATGGCAAAACACCTGGACCAATAGAACTCCCCAAAGAACTACTATTAATTCTCTGGCCTTCAAAAATAAATAGAACACCAACCGCAATAAATGCAATACTTAAATATCGATCAAATGCCTTATTCAACACCGTCACCTCCATAAATAATGAGAGAAGGGCTTAGCCCTTCTCTACATTTTGACTAAAACGGTTAAATTTACTTAGCCATACCTAGTTTCTTATATAGCTCAAAGTAATCTGCTTCCTCTTTTTCAAGAGCTGCAAGGAAGTCAGTTGCGTTCATATATCCATTTTGAACGCCCATTTTAGCAAGCTCAGCATTCCATTCATCACTCTCACTTAATGCTTTTAGCTTTTCTTCCCAGAAAGCTTTAGCGTCATCAGACATATCCTTCGGTCCGAAAACCCCACGCCAGTTTGCAACTTCAACATCAAATCCTTGTTCCTTATACGTAACTAGGTCTGCAAAATCCCCTGACATACGTTCTGGTGCTGCTACACCTAACACTTTAATCTTTCCAGCTTTTAAATACTCAGCAACTCCGGAAACGTCAGTTGTCAAAGCATCCGCGTGACCACCAACAAGTGCTGTCATCGCTTCTCCACCACCGTCATAAGCGGTATATTTAATTTGACTTCCTTCAATCCCGTGGGCTTCCCCTAAAAGAATCGCATTCAAGTAATCTAGTGTTCCAGGAGCACCACCACCAGCAATTGTAATGCTATTTGGATCTGCTTTAATTGCATCATAGAAAGATTTTAAATCATTAAATTTAGAATCAGCATTAACCGCAATTACAGGATAATCAACCTGTAAACGAGCCAACGGTGTCATGTCTCTGAATGAAACTGGTGCTGTTCCTTCTTTTTTAATATAGTTTAGAACAATAGGTGTTGAAGGAAGAAGAAGCTTATAGTCATTTCCTTTATCCTTCTGAACGAAATCTGTCATCCCAAGAACTTGACCGCCACCCGGCGCATTTTCAACACTAATAGATTGCTCAACTAGTTTCGTATCTGCAGCAACTTTTGCTAGTGTTCTAGCAGCAGTGTCTAATCCACCACCAGCTCCAGCAGGTGCAATAATTGTAATCATCTTCTCTGGATACGAGCTTTTTTCTTCTTTAGGTGGTGTATTTTCCTTTGGTTTTTCCCCTGATGAGGCTTTGTCCCCACCACCACTACTACATGCAGCTAAACTAAATACTAGAGCAACCACAGCCAACAGCCCAACCAATTTCTTTTTCAAACTCATTTGATCCCCTCCATTTTTTGATAGCGTTTTCTTTCTATATTTCTAAANNTTTCTATATTTCTAAATTTAAGATAATTCGGACAGAAAATAAAATACACTATTATTATCAATTGCCATAACTATTCATTATGTCTCTTTTTACCTATTGACTATTACCAAGATTTCCAAAAAGTCTCTCCATTGAATTCAAGCAAAATAAATTCTATTTCTCTTATCCTTTCAACTGTATTAAAATATAAGTTCAAGCTAACAAATGATTGGAGAAACAATTATGAGAGGTTTATTTGAAAAAATAATGCCGTATATAAGACGAGGCTGGGATTCTATTAAACGATTTTGGCGTGAAAAGCATGTTACGAAAATTATATTACTGATTATGTTAGTTTTTATTTTAGTGTCCATGCTTTTCTTTGCTTTCATGGCAAGTCAAGCAAACGTCCAGTCTTTGAAGGATGGTTTGCGGCAAGCAACAGTAATTTATGATAAAGACGGTGACGTTGCAACAAATATTGTGACAAATCGAACTGAAGGCGTCTTAGTTGAAGAACTTCCTGACCATGTAAAAAATGCAGTAATTGCAATTGAGGATGAACGCTTTTATAGTCATAACGGATTTGATATTAAAGGGATCATGCGTGCCTTCTTTAATAATCTATTTGCAGGAAGGGTAACTGGTGGAGGAAGCACGATTACCCAACAACTTACAAAAAATGCACTCCTCTCTCCTGAACAAACCTATAAACGAAAAATTGAAGAACTCTTTTTAGCGTTGGAAATTGAGAAGCATTATTCCAAAGATGAGATTTTGCAAATGTATTTGAATCAGGTATTCTTTGGAAATGGTTCATGGGGAATTAGCCAAGCTTCTAAAAAATATTTTAATAAGGATATTGATAATGTCACAATTAGTGAAGCAGCATTATTAGCTGGAGTCCTACAAGCACCTTCCGCATTAAATCCTTATAAAAATTACGATAGAGCAATCAATAGAAGAAATACAGTTTTATTAAAAATGCATGAATTAAACATGATTTCTGATGATGAATATGCTCAAGCTAAAAATGAGGAAATCAAGCTTGAAGATGGTGGCGGAAGCTATATTCAAAGAGGCTACCCTTATTATGTTGATGCAGTACTTGATGAAGCCATTAAAAAATATGGTCTCACACAAGAGGAAATCCTTACACGTGGGTACCGAATCTATACAGAAATGGATCAACATATCCAATCTTCCCTTGAAGCTGTCTATAAAAAGGATTACCTCTTTCCAAAAGGAAGAGATGTACTCGTGCAAAGTGGCGCTGTTATGTTACATCCAAAAACCGGAGGAGTACTTGGTTTAGTCGGAGGGCGTGGTGACTATGTGTTCCGTGGCTTTAATCGTGCTACCCATATACAGGCACAGCCAGGATCAACGATAAAACCATTAGCAGTATATACACCTGCACTTGAAGAAGGCTATGAGGTAACTTCAGTACTTAAGGATGAGTTGAAAACATATGGAGATTACACACCTGAGAATTTTTCAAAAACATACCAAGGTGAGGTAACAATGTATAAAGCATTAGAGGATTCCCTTAATGCACCGACGGTTTGGCTGTTAGATCAAATTGGACTTACTAAAGGACTTGATTCTTTACGAAGATTTGGTATTCCTTATACAGAAGAGGATAAATACCTCGGAATTGGACTTGGTGGCATGCGTAAAGGGATTTCTCCATTGCAACTTGCCGAAGGCTATTCTGTATTTGCAAATGATGGAAAACGAGCAGATGGACATTTGATTTCCAAAATAGTAGGACCAACTGGAAACGTCCTTGCAGAGCATAAATACAAAAGCACTCGGGTTACTTCTAAAAAAGTAGCCGATGATATGACATCCATGCTACTAAACGTTGTTGAAACAGGTACAGGTAAAGGAGCAAAAATCGCAGGCATTGAGTTAGCCGGAAAAACGGGATCCACACAACTTCCTTATAAGGACATTAATGGTACAAAAGATCAATGGTTTGTAGGGTATACTCCAAATTTCGTTGGTGCTGTTTGGCTAGGTTATGACAAAACCGACAAAGACCATTATTTACGTGGAAGCAGTTCAGACAATATCGTTCCGTTATTTAAGGGGATTATGGATGAAATGCTCCCATCAATGGAAGTGGATTCCTTTGATGTTGTCTCCGTTAATGCGAAGCTTTCTGGACAAGAGGATCGAAAAACAATAACAAAAGAAGAAATTAAGGAAAAAGCGGAAAAAGTTGAAGAAGTATTAAAAGAAGAAAGTACAAAATGGAAGTTGGTTTTGGAAGAGGCCAAAAATGATATTAAGAATGTAAGTCAAAAAGTGAAAGAAAAGGTAAAGGAATTAATTGGAAACTAGATGTAAAAATAGTATTGTTCAAACGAACAATACTATTTTTACAGGAAATTATAATGAAATCCTAAAAAGCCCTTTTATTTAGGGCTTTTTTCAATCACTTCTAAGAAATGTTTAAGTATTCCAGCTGTTAATCCCCAAATGACACGCTTTTCATAATAATAGAAGCATTCATCCATTCCCCTTACTTGCCATTGGTAGTTTTCTCCTCCGATAATATCGTTAAATGGAAAATTCTCTTCAGGCTCTACATGAAAGTTCAATTTGAAAATTTGTGGGGGATTTGACTGAAAAAAGGACAATGGTACGGTGAACACTTCTCCAACTTCTGCTGGATTCGGTCGAATTTCATCCGGATTATTTATCACACCGACAAATGGATAAATAATCGTACCAAATGGTGAAACAAAATAATCTAACGGACTTACATCATTAATCTCATTGTCTTTTAGCCCTAATTCCTCCATCGTTTCTCTTATTGCTGTATGTCGTTCATCTTTATCAGTTGGATCCATTTTTCCGCCGGGGAAACAAATTTCACCTGGTTGCCTTCTTAGTTGGTTTGAACGAACCTCAAAAAGAATATGAACTTCATTATCTTTTTTAATCAAAGGAAGAAGAATGGAAAAACGTTTAAAATCCCCTCGGCCTAAAATGGATGGTGTTCTATTTTTTACGACATTGACAATTTTATCGATTTCCATAGTTCACCTCATATTTTTGTTATTGTTATTTACTATATTGTACCAAAAAATGACTTGCAAATGGCTTTGAAAAATATTATATAAAAAAACCACAGTGGTTACACTGTGGTTGCCGTTATTATTGTTGCACTAATTCTTTTTCCAAAGCTTGTAAACGTTCTGCTACTTCCTCTGCAGATAGACCATTTTCTTCAATATAACGATTACGTGGATGAACACGACATTCATGTGTACAGCCTCTTAAATATTTATGCTCATTTTCTTCAGAACATAGAATTTGTTTATTACAATCAGGGTTTGCACAGTTTACATAGCGTTCACTTGGTTCACCAGTAAAATGGTCTTTCCCCACAATTACGTGCTCTTTATGGTTTACTGGAACAGCAATTCTTTCATCGAATACATATAATTGACCATCCCAAAGGTCACCTTGCACTTCAGGATCTTTACCATAGGTTGCAATGCCACCATGAAGTTGGCCAACATCCTCAAATCCTTCTCTTACTAACCAACCAGAGAACTTTTCACAACGAATACCACCGGTACAGTAAGTTAAGATCTTTTTGCCTTCCAACATGTCCTTATTTTCACGTACCCATTGTGGTAAGTCACGGAATGTTTCAACATCTGGTCTGATTGCACCTCTAAAATGTCCTAAATCAAATTCATAGGTATTTCTAGCATCCAAAATTACTGTATCTTCATCTTGCATTTTTTCATAAAATTCTTTCGGACTTAAATAATTTCCAGTTAATTCAAGTGGATTAACATCGTCCTCAAGGCTTAAGTTTACAAGCTCAGGACGCGGTCTAACATGCATTTTCTTAAATGCATGTCCATCTGCCTCATCAATTTTAAAAACAATCGTCGTGAAGCGTGGATCTTTTCTCATTTCTTCCATATACTTGTCGGTTTGTTCAATCGTACCGGACACCGTTCCGTTAACTCCTTCAGTAGCTACTAAAATACGACCTTTCAAACCGATTTCTTTACAGAAAGCAAGATGCTCTGCTGCAAATTCTGCTGGATTTTCAATTGTTACATACTGGTAATAAAGTAATACTCGATAAGGTTTCATTTCTGTCATTACTTTTCGACCACCTATCATTAATATTTGCAAGATATGAATGTGTTTAGGATCGAATTACACTTTTCTCTTACATCAGTGTATTGTATCAAATTAATTATTACTAAATCAATCATTTATACCTTCCTTATATTGTAAAGTAGTTTTTTTTCTACTATAATATATCAATTTTTGTCAATTGATATATAATAAGCTTGTCAAACTTTTTTTAGATGGGGGTTTCAAACATGAGTTTACCAAAAGCGCTAACGATTGCTGGATCTGATAGTAGTGGCGGAGCCGGTCTTCAAGCTGACTTAAAGACTTTCCAAGAATATGGAGTTTACGGCATGTCCGCCTTAACTGTAATTGTTGCGATGGACCCGAATAATAAATGGAATCACCAGGTATTCCCTGTTGACCATGATATTATCAAGGCACAATTAGCAACAATCCTTGATGGCATTGGTGTAGATGCAGCAAAGACTGGTATGCTTCCTACTGTTGATATTATAGAAATTGCGGCAGATGCGGCAAAAAAACATAATCTTCAAAAATTTGTAGTGGATCCTGTAATGGTTTGTAAAGGGGAAGATGAAGTTATGTTCCCAGACCATGCTGTTGCAATTAGAGAACTACTTACACCAGTTGCTACAGTAATTACTCCAAATTTATTTGAAGCAGGACAATTAAGCGGAATCGGTACTATTACGACTGTCGACCAAATGAAAGAGGCCGCTGTGAAAATTCATGACCTAGGAGCAAAATATGTACTCGTTAAAGGTGGTGGAAAGCTAAAACACGATAAAGCAGTCGATGTTTTATTTGACGGAAATGAACTAGAAGTCCTTGAAGGCGACCGTTTCGAAACAACATTTACACACGGCGCTGGTTGTACTTCTTCTGCTGCAATTGCAGCCGGACTTGCGAAAGGATTAGATGTTAAGGAAGCGATATATGAAGCGAAGGAATTCATCACAGCTGCCATTCGTCATTCCTTCCAACTAAATGAATTTGTTGGACCAACAAATCATGCTGCACGTCGACTATACGGAGACAAATAAAACATTAAAATTGCTGTAGAAAAGTTCTACAGCTTTTCTAATCCAAGGGCAATGAAATTCCTGCCTAGACGAATTTTATTTATGATGGTAATATTGTGAATATCATAGAATAATAGATTGTTACGTTCATATATTCACTTGTAAAAAGCCATAGGTAAGGAGTGTGTAACAATGCCTAGGATTGACAAAGATATTGTTAAATTTTTACGCAAAAGAAACAACATGACTCAACGTGATTTTGCAAAAGCGGTCAATTGCAGTTTTGCGCTTATTGCACTTGTCGAAGTTGGCAAACGCAGGATTACGAGTAACCTAGAAACGAAAATCAAGGAGTCTTTTAATTTAGACGATCAACAAATATCATCCCTTGCATCTATCGTTCAAGAAGTAGCAAAGGGCGTTCATCCGTATTTGTAAATTAGGAAAAGAAAAAGCAATTGGACATGTGTGCCAATTGCTTTTTTTATTTATAAGTTTAGTAATTCAACATGCTTGCCGATATGGTTAACAAGTCCTTGTCGGAACTCATCTTCTCTTTCATTTAAAGTATGGAAAAATTCATCTTTGAAAATAAAGTTTCCTTTTTCATCTTTTGCTGTTAATAGTAATCCATACGTTACGTGAATAACTTGTCTTGCTGCATCATTATCCATATATTCATGAAGGTCAGCGTCTGCAACAGTATCAAGTGAAACAATCGTACTCATGTCTGGTGTAATATGATAATACTTAAGTGCTTCATCTAGATGCTCAAGTGCATAAGCATGCATTCTTCTATAAAGGCCAGGATTTACCTTTGCAATTACACGAACCGCTTCAAGCCAGTTTGTACCGGCTGTTTTTACGTGAAGCACACCGTTTGTATATTTCGCGATAATTGGAAACGCTGTAAATTTATCACTACCAGAGTGGATACTTAGTTTATAGGCAAAGTATTCTGCAATTAGCGCATGTTCGCGTAATTCTTTTTCAAATTGTTCGATATCCCCAATATAGTCGATTCCTTTTTGGAATTCACCACAGAATCTTGGAGCAAGGCTTGTAACGTTTACTCCACGTTTTTGTAGTTCATTTGCTACAAAGAAATGTGCTGCTGGTGATGTCACTGTTTCTGTTTCATCAATTGAAATTTCAAAATCAATATCACGATCCGCTTTTTCAATATATGTGTCATGAATATGAACCATATAATCTAAAGCTTTTCCGTATAACAATGCAAATTTCTTTACGATCTTTTCTTCAAATACGATGTTAAGACCCTTTACATCAAATCCTTTATTTACATAAAGTTCATTATAATGATTCTTTGTTTCATCTGGTAGGCTATCAAATTCTGCACTGATTTCGTCTTCTGTCAAGCCTTCCACACGGTTTTGAATATGATCAGAGCAGTCTAATGTTAGCATTGACATTCCAAGTGACAAGGCCATTTTTATATCTTCTTCTTCTTTTAAGTGGTCACCATCCGCACCAAATCCACCTGTATAGCCTTCTTGGAAGACAGCAAAGCTAGCAGCATCAATAACATCGTTCATTGTACGGTTTGTCAATGTTAATTCACGAATGCTTTGCTGAGCAAGAATTGGCTTCACATTATGGTCTCGAACGGTTTCAATATGTCCTGGCGAAGCAAGACCAAGACGGTCACCTAGACCCATAGTCGCAATTTTTGTGCCGAAAGCTCTTGGAACTGTATAGTCAAAATGACGATTTAAGACGAGACGGTTTTCATGTGTTAATGGACATGCTTTTCCATTTTCAGCAATCACGATTCCCTCTAGTTCATCAAATAAAGCTCCCTCGCCTGCTGCAAGAATCCATTTTTGCTGTTGATCTCTTACCATGACAAGGCTTACATTATCATGCTGTGTAAAAGATTTTTCATATACCTTTACTTCACCATCAAATTCGGAAACGCTTTCGTTTTTTAATGCTTCAACTAGTTGTTTTAAATGTTCCATGGATATAGCCTCCTAAAATTAATGCCATTCTCTTAAAATAATATCGCAATATATTAAACTTGTTAATACAAAAATCATTAATTCTTAAATAAAATTTTGAAAAGCTTTTTTGTATTCTCTATATTTTGGGAATTGATAAGTACTCCCATTACCATGTCAGGATCATCAATTGCTTCTTTAAATAGTGGAACTACTGAAACATCAATACCTGTAGTTTGATGGTCGGAATCAAAAAATAATAATTCTTCATCAATCGAAAGACTACCAGCTACCAATTCATTTTGACTATAAAAATAGTGATCTCGATTCATCATCTCAAATTGTTTTTTATCAATAAACAGAACATCCAGATCTCCGGTAGAAATTTCCCCAGTAACCTTTTGTAAGGCAGCCATTACCATGCTAAAATCTGCAGCATCTGGTGCATATGGGATTACCTGAACTGATACTTCATGTGTTTTTCTTTCCTCATCCGAAAGAATTTCTTCGTTTAGCTTTTGAGCGATATGATTTATCTCATTCGAATCTACTAAATCTCCCAAAACGAAAATTGAAAGTGCAGGCTCCCTCTTATCAAGTTGGTCATTTACTAGAAAGACCGTAACAAGGACAACGAGTAGAAACGCAAATAGATAATATTTATAATACTCCCAAATATACTTGGCCTTTTCTGTAGCACTCATTGCTGCAAATAATTCTTTGACCTTCCTCTTTTCCCTCAAAGCCCTTACGTCCTTTCAGCATGATGTGTTAGGGAAAATTACCCTATATTAAGCATTTTCATATTTTTCTTGTAAAAATGCAATACTATCATCAATAAAAGGTTCCGTTGTGCTTTCTAAGAGAAATTGGATGTACGGTTTTTTCGGTTTAATTAATTCCATGACTAAATCATAGTTTAATAATCCTTTACCTGGAGGAGCAAATTTCAACTTTCCTTCTTCAATCACAAAATCTTTACAATGAACAATGATGATTCGATCTCCAAAAAGTTCAATCGCTTCCTTAATAATTTCATCCTGATCATTGTAATTTTCGGCTGTTAGTAAATTTACCGGATCAAAGATGATTTGTAGATTATTTGAATTCACTTCATCCAATAAACGTTTTAAAAGAATTGGGCTGTACACGGGGTGATTGACACCTGCTTCTATCCCTACGATAACACCGAATTTTTCGGCTTCATGAACAAGCTCTTTCACACTTTCAACTACATCCAAGAAAGGTTTTTCCTGAAAATTATCTACCGTAAATCCCATTTTTGCATTGACATTGCCTGTTTCTGTTCCTATCACACTGCAGCCAAAATCCCTTGCAAAACGGATATGCTCTTTAAAGCGGTCCAAAGCTTTTTGTCGTTCGTAAGGATCGGGATGAATCATATTGATATAACAGCCAAGTACGGCTATGTCGATGTTATTTTGTTGAAAAGCCTTCCCTATATATTTACCAAAACCAGGTGAAAGACTTCCCAAGCTTGTGTTAATTTCCGGGAACGATTTTGCCAATGCCAATTGCACAGAAGATAATCCTTTGTTTGCAATTATTTTCAAAAGTTCATCCAAGGAACTTGCCTTTACGTCATGAGCTCGAATACCTAGGTTGATCATTTAAGCACCCCACATCCTTTAAATACATAGCTAAGCCAGGAATGTTTTCTTTTATTTTTTTGGCAATAATACTGGCAAATTTATGTGCCCCCTCCACCCGAAAATGCGTATCGTCATAAATTCCATCGGGGTAATTGGGATGTTCACCAGGTTCAAACCAAATGAACAGATCTTTGCACCTTTCTGGTCCTACTATTTCATATAATCGTTTGGATTCATTCCATAAATCAATGAGACTTACTTGCTGTTCTTTTGCGAGAGCCATCATCGCCTCTGGATACTCTCCTAAACTATTAACTATCTTACCCTTTTCATCAAAGGTTCTTCGATGCATGGAGGTAACTAAAATAGGAATTGCCTTTTTCCTCCTTGCTCCATCAATGTATTGATTTAAATACGATTGATAGGACGAAAATGGTTCTGTTCTTCGATGATCCTGTTTTTGGTCGTTATGCCCGAATTGAATAAACAGGTATTCATTTGGTTGAATTTCATTTAGGATTGATTCGAGTCGTTTTTCTTCAATAAAGCTTTTTGAGCTTCTGCCGCCGATTGCGAGATTGTGGATGATGACATTGTCATGAAAATAGTGATGAAGCACTTGCCCCCATCCAGCTCTTGGTTCTTCATTCGGTGGGCAATCGGATACTGTCGAATCTCCTGCAATATAAATATGAATGTAATTCATTCGTTACACCTTCACTTTATCGAAAACTAGGTTCGCTCTCAGCTGGTTTTACTTCGGCTTTTCCATTTACTTTTTCTTCAATTCTTGCAAATACTATTAAAGACAGCCACATGATAAGATAGGCTAGTATACTTGCACTTAAGAAAGGAATAAGTGATGGAAGATACGTGAACCCAACATAAAGTATAATTATTCCTAATACCATTGCAAACGTAACAAGTGGATATGATAATCCATACATCATAGCGTGTTTCAAATAGGTTTTTATATTCCCATTATAGTGCACATAAACAGGGAAAATATAAAGTAGAATAACGATAAAAATTGAACTAATCGCGATTAATGAGTACCTAACCACAAGGTATATTGTGCTTGTGGTCGGAAGAAACACTAGATCTACATATAAAATATATCCTGCTATGGATAGGGTCAGTCCTAGGAGGTTGGATTTTAAAAATTCCTTTTTATATACACTCCAAAATGTTGAGAAAACAGGAATATCCTCGTCTCCCATAATCCACTTTCTAGTTACGGCAAATAGGGCAACTGTTGCAGGTACAAGTCCTGCAACAACAAGTCCCATTGCTGTAAATAGCAGCCATAGCAAATTTAAATACACTAAACGTGATATAGCTCCACACCAACGATAGAATGGAGATTCCAATCCTCCTAGCATAGCCCTGTCCCCTTTCTAATATGAAGTTCAAAAAGTCACCAAATGATAAGCGGCGAATCTCGGCAGAATTTAAACAAAGACAGTACAAGCTCTTTATTTATGTGCTTGCGTCTACTATATAAATCGAAGAGGTTTATTCCTCAGCACAAGGCAGCAATGAAGTAAACTCAATGTAGTTACCTCGCTCCGGTCCTCTAGCCTCGAGTTCCTTGACCTTCTTGCTTCTGATTTGTCGACTTTTTGAAACAATTATTTTTGCATTTGACCTTGATAGCTATTTAATAATTTTTCGATGGAGATTGGTTTATGTTCCTGGGCGGATTTCCAAACCGCTTCCCCAAGTGCAATTGAATTAGCTCCTGCCTCTGCACCTGCTAATATTTCATAATTGCGACGCGGATCAATTCCCTGGTACAAATCATGGATTAGTACAGGATCCCCGCCACCATGACCACCCGCTGTTTTAACAACATGAATGATTTCCTTTGAACCAAATAACGGATAGAAATCGATTGTTTGTTCAGGTACCTCAAACGGAACCCTACTTGGCGCATGGAATTCTTGTGTTTCAATTCTTCCCTTTGTTCCATTGATGGCTAAGCGATAGCCTTCAAATGGAGTTGAGAAATTAATGGAATAGCTTAATAGAGCACCTTTATTATATTTCACTGTCGCTGTATACGTATCCTCAATGTTAATCTCAGAATCAAAAATACAAGCATCTGGGCGGTAATTTGTATAATTATTTTCCTTGTCTTCACCCATGTTTAAGTGATCATCTTCAACTGCATCCGAAAATTCACGAGGATTCCATCTTATATAATAATCACAATTATCTCTTACATGACAGGTGCCACAGTATCTATTATCTGTAGTTGGATCCGGGTTTAACTCTGCATCCGGTCCATAATAATGTAAGGCTCCATGGGCGAAAACCTCTTCTGGATATTGGTCAATCCACCAATTCACAAGATCAAAATGATGTGTTGATTTATGAATGGAAAGCCCACCTGAAAATTCCCGTTTCCGATTCCAACGCTTGAAGTAACTTGCACCATGGTAGGTGTCGATATACCAATTCAAATCAACTGATGTTACTCTTCCTATTTTACCTTCTAAAACAAGCTCTTTTATTTTTCGGTGGTATGGACTGTAGCGATAATTAAACGCTACAGTTACCTTACCTTTACTGGACTTTTCTGCCTCAATCACTTTTACTGCATCGTTAGCCGTTGTAACCATCGGCTTTTCAGTGATAACATCCACATCATGTTCAAGCGCTTTTAAAATATAATCAATATGTGTGTTGTCACGACTTACAATTATGATACAATCTGGCTTAGTCTCTTTAATCATTTGATCGATTTGATCTGTCTGGTATGAAGGTGTTTGTGCCAATTCAGGAAACTTCTCCTTACATAATTCAACACGATATTCATCACTATCTAATAATCCAACAATCTCACTTTGCTTGGCGAATTTTTCTACTAATGGTGGAATAAACATTTTTAATGCTCTGTTACTTAATCCACAAACAGCATATCTTTTCATTTATTCAGTAACCCCCGGATGTTCAGCAAGTAATTTCTCCATTTCCATACTTGCCATGATAAAAGCACCTGCACCATGTAAGTCATTATGGCTTCGCTCACGATTGATATAATAATCATAAACTCCGATTGAAGTACCGATTACAATATCATCAATAATAAGTCCGTCTTCTTCAGTTTCTTGTATTTTATATTTGAGTAATCCTTCATACGCCTTTGTGGCATGTGCATCAAATTCTTTGCCTACATATTTTTTTGAAACAGCTTTTGCTATCACATAAACAAATAGACTAGAAGCAGAAGTTTCAAGCCAATTGTCTTCAAGGTCACCTTTATCGATGACTTGGTACCATAAACCCGTCTTTTCATCCTGATACTTCACGATGTCACGAACATAATCTTGAATAAATAAGATCCACTCTTCCTTATGTGGATGGTCTTCTGGTAAAATATCAATCATGTCAATTACAGCTAATCCATACCAACCTAGTGCACGTCCCCAAATTTCTGGAGCTTTTCCATCTGGACGAGCCCATGGCTGAATCGCCTTCTCATCCCAGCCGTGATAATATAAACCTGTTGCTTCACTCTTTGTGTACTTACGCATTAATTTTTCCTGATGAATAACCATCTCGATTAATTCAGGCTCATTGAAATCTTGTGCAAAATGTAAGGCGAATGGTCCACCCATATATAAACCATCTAACCACATTTGATATGGATACTTGTCCTTATGCCAAAATCCGCCTTCACTCGTGAGGTTTAATGTCGTAAAAAGATTACGTAAACGACGGGCTGCTATTTCATATTTTTTAAGACCAGTAGCTTTATATAGTGGGAACAATAATAGTCCTGCCTGAATGGAATCTAATTCATCTCTTGCAAACAATAAATTCCCATTTTCATCGATGTTATGATCTACATATGCCTTTAAATAATCAAAATATTTCTTTTCACCTGTATTGTTATAAACTAAATCCATTCCACATAAAAAAACGCCTTGGTGATAGTGCCAGCGTCCACCCGGTGGAAGTTCCTCTGGAGTAAAATTCTCCATGAGCGTATCGCATGTTTTTTTTGCAAAATATAAAGGTGATTTTTCAACTTTTGTGTTATTCAAGAACCAACACCCTTTCTCACAGTCATAATTTGTAAATATGAAAACGGTAACAACTCTCCTGATTTCATGATAGGATATTTATATAATAATAACTATAATCATTTAATTTGCTTTTAGATGGGACCTTATTCCCTTGAGTTAATAAGGACAATCCTAATATTATGAACACAATGTGACATAATGATTATTCAATTTATATAAAACTACAACTATAATAGAAGAGCGTTCAAATATTACGTGGATATTACAAATGTTATAATCATCCCCTCACATTTGAATAGAATGGAGTGATTACATGAAATTTAAACTACCAGGAAGCTTCTTCCATAGAATGATTTTATTTGTGAGTATTTTAGCAATTATACCAGTCATCGTTGTTGGTATATTTTCATTTATTCGATCTACCTCTGTTGTAGAAAATTATGTTGCCAAAGAAAAAGAGCATAGCGTGTACCAAATCCAAACAAATGTCGAGCAAGTGATTAAGTCGGTTGATCAATCCTTAACTCAATTAGCATCTTCGTCTAAAATAATTGAATCATTGAGGGAACCACTGACAACGAGGCAATTTCAACTCTATAACCAGTTAAGAGACGACCTTAGTCATCAGCAAACATTTGATACTCGTTTAACAGATGTTGCCCTTATCAGTCTTCAAAACAACTGGCTTGTTAATAATTATGGATTACAACGACTGTCTGAACCCCAGTTAGAGGAAATTTCAGATCGTTATCTTTCCCTTAGGACAAGCTCTATTTGGCGATTAGAAGAAATTACGAAGGACCCCTTGTACAAACAAGTGGCCTCACGTGCTTGCAGCTATAATTTAAATTTGATTAAGAAAATCCCGATCATCTCATCGAATACAACAGGAATGATAATCGCAAATATACCATCATGTAGTTTTCGGGATATTTTACAGAATGACAATTCTTTAGAAACATTTTATATTCTAGATGAAAATGAAAGCGTTGTTCTCCATAATGATACAGAAAAAATTGGACATGCATTTGAATACCTGGATGTCTTAGCCGAAAACACATCCTTTGAAAGTGATACTGGTCAGTTTACCATTACATCAGACAATACGGATTATCTTTTTACCTATCGAAAATCGTTTTACAATGGCTGGATCTATGTTTCAATTGTTGAGCTAAGCGAGTTAGCAGCTCAGTCAAGGTCAATTGGATGGTTGACACTTGCCATTACCTTGTTGATTGCTGGAATTTCCTTATTGTTAGCTTTATTTGGAAGTAAGATTATCTATCAGCCTATTAAACAACTTCAAAATGTTATTTTACATTCCATCACCAATAAAGAAGAACGAAAAGATAGGAATGAATTCGTCTTTATCGAAAATCATGTGAAAGACATGCTAAAGCAAAATGATATTTTGGAAAAATCATTACAAAACCAAATTATTCAGCTAAAACAATTTTTCACGCATCGTCTCTTATCTGGTAAGGTTACCGAGGAAGAACTTGAAGGCAGAATGCAATATTATGGCTATAATTTAGATTATAAATGGCTTAGTGTTCTAACGGTTCAAATCGATAGTTTTGAGGGGACTTCCTACAAATCGAAAGAGGAAGATGTATTATTATTTGTTATCAATGGTCTAGTTGAAGAACTTATACCAAGTGATGAACGAATGCTGCCAATCGTTAACAAACAAACCCAAGTTACCTTATTATTAAGTAATATTGAATCAAAAATTGAATTTAATCAGTATGTAAATGATATTGCGGAGAAAATCCAGAAAAAGGTAAAGGAAGAGTACAGTGTTCCTGTCAGTATTGGTGTAAGTGAACCGTTTAAAGATGTTCTTCAGACAAGATCCGGCTATAAAGAAAGTCTCGAGGCACTTAAATATACACTTAAATTTGGCACTGAATCGATTATTTTCTTTGAAAATCTTGATATCGGAAAAGCTTTACACACCTATTTCCCCAAACGAATTGAAAATGAACTATTCGATTCAATCAAAGTTAACGACAAAGTGAAAGTATATGAATTACTCAATGAGTTAATTGATGAAATCTTCTCCGAGGATTTAAATCATGTACAATATCAAACTTCATTAGTTCGATTTTTAAGTGATTTAATTGAGTTAATGCACACTTTAGCGATAAACGTTTTAGATTTAGAAGACAATCGCTCAATTTTTGAAACGGTTTATGAACAGAAATCTAGAGAAGATGTGAAGGAATGGTTTATCACGGTGATAATTGATCCCCTTCTTCAGAAAATTGAGGATCGGGCTGAATCACAATATAAGTCGATTTCGGAAAACATTGTTCATATTATCCATGAGGAATTTGAATCAAACATTACACTAGATATGATTGCGAATAGACTTCATTATAATCCGAACTACTTGAGTAGTATTTTTAGAAAAGAAATGAACATTTCATTTAGCGAATATTTATCCATGTATCGTATTAATATGGCAAAAAAATGGCTTGTTGAAACGGATGTCTCTGTTAAAGATATCTCAGATAAATTGAACTTTAACAACTCCCAGAACTTTATCCGCTCCTTTAAGAAAATCGAAGGAACGACACCTGGTAAATACCGTGAATCTGTAAGGGCTCAGTAGAAAACGATAGGATCTAGAAAAAGGAGATACACTCATGCAAAAATTAGTAGTCTCTAAAAATGGAGATGGAGACTTTACGACGATTCAGGCCGCGATTGACGCGGTTCGGGTCTTTCCTTTGGAACCAGCCATGATCCATGTAAATGAAGGTGTCTACGAGGAAATTATTACAGTGCCTGAAAACAAACCCAATATCAGTATCATTGGGGCTGGAGAAAATAAAACGATTATTTCAGGCAATAAATATGCCCGCATGAAAAATGAGAATGGCACTGAAATTGGAACATTTGAAACGGCTGTTTTCCATGCATTTGCAGACCTCTTTCAATTGAAACATCTAACGATTCAAAATGTCGCTGGTTTCGGTGATGAGATTGGTCAAGCACTTGCACTATATATCGCTGGCGATAAATGTAGTTTTAAGCATGTAAGACTACTAGGAAATCAAGACACCCTATACACCTCAAAGGGTAGGCATTATTTTTCAAAGTGTTATATTGAAGGGCATGTTGATTCATCTTTGGTTCAGGTATTGCTGTATTTGAAGATTGCCAGATTCATAGCCTGCGCAATGGCTATATTACCGCAGCTTCCACACCAGAGGAAAATGCATTTGGCTTTGTGTTCAAAAACTGCAGGCTAACTGGCGAAAAGGTAGGCACTGGAGTATATTTAGGTCGTCCATGGCGACCATATGCGCATACGGTATTTATCAATACGTGGATGGGTGAGCATATCCTGCCACATGGTTGGGATAATTGGCGTAATGAAGAAAATGAAAAAACAGCACGATATTTTGAATTTGATAATACTGGGCCAGGAAGTGATTCCTCTGACAGAGTTAGTTGGGTAAAACAATTAGCCGAAGCGCAAGCCGCAAAGTACACATTAGAAAATATCTTTCATGCAAAAGACAAATGGTTACCAAAATAAGCTCCCAGTGTGGGAGCTTATTTTTTGGGCATTACTCTAAACCAATGTATTCAAAGTAATCAAAGTCTGCAAAGTTCGAGGACTCTATGCCGTTGGAACTGGCATACATTCCCATATAAGTTCCTGTAAATCCACCTGCAACGTCCGAGCATAGAATTCTTCCGTCTATATCTTCCTTTAAGATTTCCCATTTTTCTGGATCCCTCGCAAAATAAAAATGATACGACTGTCCATATGCCTCTACTTTAAGAAAGATCTGTTGATCTTGATACGGTTTTACTGCAAGGATTTCTTCATTTCTCGTTTCTCTTTTTATTAATCGGATCTCTCCTTGTGTGTATTCAACACGGTAGTGGAAATCAGTATTTTGCAGCAAGACTATTCCTGCAACTTCATGCTTATTGTTTGGTGAAAATTCCATTTTTGTACGAGCGGCAAAGTTAATATGACATTGCCTACGTCCGATAAAAGCAGGGTTAACTGCTTCTGTAATTGTTTCATGCTTTAATCGTAAGCGTAAATGCCCTTGGCGTTCCTTTAATGACCAAAAGTCCTCACGAGGTGTTCGGATAAAATTCCATTGCATTTGTAATTCCTGATGATCAAAATGATCACAGGCAGCCTCTGTTGGCCATCTCTTTACCTCTAAATTAGGTCTTACCCCTTCTACTTCAACAATGCCTTTACCTGGATTGACTACTGGCCATCCATCTTCCCATTTGAGTGGAACAAGAAAAGACTCCCTGCCTAAGTTACGATATTGCCCTCCGTATGGACGTGACCCCAAACAAACCATCCACCACTCGCCATTAGACGTTTGAACAATATCTCCATGCCCCACATTTGATATCGGATATTCCCTTCCTAAATGTCGATGAGTTAAAATTGGATTTGTTTTAGCACCTTCATAAGGACCTGTAATCGTTTCACTGCGAGCAACAGTGATTGAATGGGTAAAGCCAGTGCCACCTTCCGCAATTAGTAAATAATACATTCCGTCCACTTTATAGATATGTGGTGCTTCTTGGGCATGTATATACTTTAATGCCCCGTCCCAAAGACTATATTTCTCTCCGGTCAATTGCTTCGTCTCTAAGTCTAATTCCTGCAGCCAAATTTCCATATGTTTAGGATACAGTTGACCATCTGGTGGGCGTCGATTTGCTGTTACATATACTTTCCCGTCATCATCGAAAAATAAGGATGTATCAATACCTGGACAATCCTCTAACCAAAATGGATCAGACCATGGGCCTTCGGGTTGTTCTGCAGTAACAAAGAAATTTCTTCTTGCACCCGTTTGACTTTCCACGAAGGTTGTAATGACATAAAAGATTCCTTTGTGATACCGAATGGTTGCTGCATAGATTCCTTTAGAATTCGGTGTACCGTCAAGGTTCAATTGGCTAGATCGAGTCAGCACATGTCCGATTTGTCGCCAGTTTACTAGGTCCTTACTATGAAAAATAGGAATCCCTGGAAAATATTCAAAAGTGGATGTAACTAAATAATAATCCTCTTCGACTCGACAAATTGATGGGTCTGGATAAAATCCCGGCAAAATTGGATTTTTAAAAGTAGACATAAAATTCCCCCCTATTTGTGAACTTTAAAAAAGTCGAATTCTGCATACCCTTTGCTATTGTCATGTCTAGTGTTATAACAATAGATTCCGATTTGAGCACCAACCCATTTACCAGGGATAGCTTCAAATATCTCATCTACCTTCGTAAAGGTAACTCCATCCTCACTATAACTAAAGCTGCAAATTGCACCTTCATCAACCTCTACACGGATGGATAGTTCATCTGCTTTCAATATCCCGACACACACTTCATTTTGAAGCTTCTCCTCATCGCCTGTAACATAAAAAACGCCTAACTGCTCTTCTACTTGCTTAATTGCAATCGAAGCGTGTTGTTTTCCTAAAATCACTAACCCGGTTAAGTCATGTTTTGTTTCAGGAGCAAATCTCAGTTTTGTTGTTACTTTAAAGGTTTCTGCAGGGAATTTCTGTGTCATAATATTTGGGATATGGTAAAGATTTGATTCATCTGGATTTCCAATCGCGTGTAATCGAAGCATCTGCTCCTTTAATTCATACCAATGTGATTTACAATTTGCTTGCCATTGCCATTGAAGCCCTAATTGTTCTGAGCTAAAATCATCACTCATGGCTGGAACTACAATCTTTGAAGCTACTTTCGATTTTGGCTTATCCCATTGGAGTACTGGTTCACCGATTCCTTCATCATTTTGGTTATGCCCCATTACTGGCCAATCATTTTCCCAATACATGGGCTGGAGATGGACAATTCGACCGTAAGCTCCCTTATCCTGAAAATGAAGAAACCATGATTCTCCTGTTTCTGTCTCAACCCAGCCGCCTTGATGTGGGCCATTTATAATCCGTATTTCCTTGATGTAATACGATTTTTTCTTCATAAGGACCGAAAATATGTTTTGCACGAAGTATAGTCTGCCAACCCGTCGCAACTCCTCCGGCAGGTGCAAAAATATAATAATATCCATTGCGTTTGTACAATTTCGGTCCTTCAATCGTCGGATGATTTTCATTTCCGTCAAAAACGTGAACTCCTTCATCTATCAGCTCTGTTCCATCTGGCTTCATTCGACTTATATGAAGAACACTCTTAAATCCAATTCTGCTTCTTGCAAAAGCACTCACTAAGTATGCCTGCCCATCATCATCCCAAAACGGACAAGTATCAATCCAACCCTTCGCTTCCTTAACAAAATGTAAGGGAGTCCAGTCTCCAGAAGGATCCTCTGCCGTACTCATAAAAATCCCTTCGTCTGGCGCACCAAAAAACACCCAGAACCTCCCCTCGTGATAGCGAATACNNTTATCATAGGTCTCAAATGGCATTGAATCCGCTACATGATTGATAATCTTCCAGTTAACAAGATCAGTAGAATGTAAAACCGGCAAACAAGGTGACATATGAAAACTTGATGAAACCATATAATAGTCATTGCCTACACGAATAACATCGGGATCTGAGTAATCTGCATGTAAAATTGGGTTTTGAAACATACCATTTTCTAAATCGGCTTGCCATACATTACGAACAGCAAGGCTCTTCTTAGCTTCCGTCATGTGTTTGTTCATCTCCAACAGGTTTTTGATTGTGGGAATACTATTTTTTTTCATTAAAAACCGAACATAACCAATCAAAAGATTGGTCACCGCATATTTCATGACCACCTTCAAATAGTTGCCAATGTACAAGGTGTTCAACATTACGCTCAGAATAGATGCTTTTAATTTGTTCAATTGCATTTTCTGTTTCTTTTACAGGAAAGAGGTGGTCCATTTTTCCTGACTCAATAAATAACGGGCGTGGCACCATTAAGCCAATTAATTCAGGCATCTCTGCGGACTGCAGTATTCCCGGCACATAATTGTCCAAACAATGCCTCCTGTTCATTATGCTTCCTTTGAATGTATTGGTATAACCCGATATGACTGTCGCCTGAATACGCTTATCAAGTATTGATGTGAAGGCGGCAACAAGTCCCCCTCCTGAAATGCCCATACACCCGATTCGAGTAGCATCAATTTCCTCATATTCTTCCATAAAATCTAGTACTCTTTGACATTCAAAAACACGAAGTCCCGCAAGTGTCTTACCGTAAAGAAGCAATTGGCTAGCCAATGAATAACATGAATTATCTGATGGTGATTGGCGTATGTCGTTTGAATAGTTACGCTCACCAAAACCAATTAATTCAGGTGCCATCACAACAAATCCACGTTTTACGAGCTCTATTGCGAAATCTTTATGTAACCCAGGATCGCCTTTTCGGTCATTGCCATAAGGATCTAGACCCACAAT
Source organism: Bacillus sp. JJ1521 (assembly GCF_036965165.1). Classification (NCBI taxonomy): domain Bacteria; kingdom Bacillati; phylum Bacillota; class Bacilli; order Caryophanales; family Bacillaceae; genus Bacillus; species Bacillus sp. JJ1521. Next base: position 21,731 of record NZ_JBALOX010000077.1, read on the forward strand.
ATCTTTGTTTCCATATCCATGACCATGCAATGCAAGAATCGCTGGGGCCTTTTTGCCCTCAAGATTATTTGGAACTAGGACATACATCTGTAACCTAATAGTTGGTAGTGTTGTAATCTCAATACTATACCTTGTATATTGGTCATAAACCTTTTGCTCGACGATTTTAGGGTTAAGTGGAGCATCAGACGTATATGCCCCCATTAATTCCTGAAATTTTGAAATTAAAGATGACTGCCATACTTCGTCATAGGATTTGGATTTGCTTTTTACGGTAGCTTGATATAAATCATCCAAAAATTGATGGTTTACCCACATGTAAATCCCTCCATATTTGCAAAATCAGCTGGACAAAAGATCTTATTTTAAAACATTTAGTTCTTCTAAATAATTGAGGCTTGCCATTTGCGTCGTATTGCCCTCAACATTTTTCTTTTCGACATGTTTTAAAACAACAACTGGTGTGGAGTCATGTTGGTTTCGCATTGAGAAATGATCAATATTGACATGATCACTATCCTCAATTTGTAGTCCTGGGCCTTGACGAGTTTCTACGCGTACATGATGGATATCTAGATTTGAAATATATTTTCCGAAGATTCCCGCTCCAGCCATTACTAATTCTTCCTGAACCATGTCTGGCTCTCCACCCTCTTCCATTGGGTCAAGGGTCATTTCAAATGTAGAATGATGGATTGAAATATCCGAAATCGGTCTTTCAGGAAGTCCATAAATAAACCCTGCAGCTGCCCGGCAGTTTCTAGCTGTTATATTACTAATTTGAATATGTTCAATTTCTGGGGTTTTTTCTGTAATTGGTTGTACTTCAAGACTATTCACTGTCGGATCTTTCTCATTCACACCATGGCGATAAAATGAATTGATTGCAATTGGACATAATACATCTTCCATATAAATATTGTTCACTAGGATATTTTTCACATATCCCCCTCGCTCGCGATTCGTTTTTATACGGACCCCACGGTCTGTTCCAATAAATGTACAATTCGATATCGTTACATTTTTAATTCCACCGGACATCTCACTTCCAAGAACGATTCCACCATGCCCATGGTGCATTGTACAATTTGTTACAACCACGTTTTCTGTAGGCATTCCTACTCTTCTTCCATCTTCATTAATTCCAGATTTTAAAACGAGACAATCATCTCCAACAGCGAAGTGGCAATCTGAAACTCGTACGTTTGTACAGGAATCGATGTCAAAGCCATCACCGTTTGGTGTGTCTGCTGGATTTTCAAAGGTTACATTATGGACGGTGACATGGTCGCAATACACAAGGTGTGTATTCCAAAATGGTGAGTTTTTTAAAGTGACACCTTCAATTGTGACATGCTCACAGTTCATTAATTGTAATAATGGTGGACGTAAGAATTGAGAATCCCATTCCACTAAATTGGTTTCAATGGGTTCCATAATCCCGTGATTAAGCTCTGCTATTCGTTCGGTCGTCATTGAAGAGTATGCTTTACTATTTTCACGAAGCTGTCTATTAATCAACCACCATGCTTTCCCTTGTCCATCAAAGGAACCTTCTCCTTTAATAGATACATTGTTGAGATTTTCTCCGAAAATTAATGGAGAATATCCATAACATTCATAGCCAGACCAACGTGTCTTAACTGGTTGATAACGATCAAATTCGTCATAAAACCTTATAGTTGCACCCGCTTCCAAGTAAAGGGTAATATTGCTTTTAAGCACAATAGGTCCTGTTAAATACGTTCCAGATGGCACAAAAACAGTTCCCCCCCCATTATCAGACGTCTGATTAATTGCCTGCGCAATAATCTCGGTATTATCGGTATGATTATCTCCAATTGCTCCTAATTGCGTGATGTCTATAAAAGCCAATCTAATCCCTCCAAAAAATCAAATTTGCCTTGGCGTATTTGCGCCCAGATTTTAGGCCCACAGGAAGTGGGTCATAAAGACGTTGCCACAGGAAGTGGCGTTTTTAGTCTTTGATCTTACTGCTCGAAAAGTTTCCTTTGAAAATCTGTGGCATCCGCCGGAGGCTTTAACTTTATTCAGTCGGAGTTTGAACCCCGACTGAGTTGTATACTCAGTTTTCATTCATCCCCACTTGTAGAAGTAGGGGACTTCTTCTGAATAAAGTTATTTGCTATTTCTCTTGTAATCTCTTTTCTAACAAACCATAAAAATTCTCAGAACCCTTAATTGGGATTACAGTTCTTCCGGCTAATTTGTGTAATTGTAATCGAATCAGAGTTGCTTGAGTACCTGCATTCATATCCCCTTCGTATAAACCTTTGCCTAATTGAACTGCAACAGGCATAGCCGGATAAAATTCGTCAGATTTAATCTGTGCAACATTTGGGGCAGTTGGTGAATTGTCAATTTCTCTAGAAAAACCGCCATCGGGGCGTTTTAATTTTTCAATATTATCAACCGTAATTTGAATAATTTCTTCAAGTTCTCGATCCGGTATTTCAAGATTAATGTACGATAATAAGTCAATCGGATTCCTTATGTAGCACATATCCTTGGCAATTTCGGTACGTAAACACTGAAGAATGCTTTGATACATTTTTTCAACCCTCGGCATCGGTAGTCCGAACTTATGGTAGAACGTATGAAGCTTAAAGGTCCCTGAGATTCGGACATACATGCTGCCCTCTCCCCAAAGACCTGTTTGTGAATCTTGAATACTTTCTAGATACTTTCTTGCCCTTTGAATCATATTTTCCTGTTTCACTTTATCCATCTGCCCAATATACATGCAGGATGAAGCTAATAAATCACAGCCACGCCAACTATTCACTAAACTAATACTTTTCCATTTTTTTACGTATTCTTCTTCAGAATTCACGTAATTAGGGGCTTTATTAAGTTCAACAGGTGATTGGTAGAGAGGTGAACCACCTAAACGGTTTAATGAGTTCACTGAATAATTGAAGGCTCTGCTCACCATTACCTCATCATCTTTCATGTGTGGGTTTTCATCTAGAAAATAACCTGATTCTGAGTCTTGTTTATGTTGAAAAAAAGAAATAAATTTTGCCCGTAAATCTACGGGCATTTTAGAAAGTAATTCATTTCGCAGTAAAATGTTTAAAGCTTGGGCGGTTGATTCGATATCAGTTGTAAAGGAGCTATCAGATACCGAACTTTTCGCATAATAGAAACCGCCTGTTAGCGGATTGTATTGATCCGCCAGCCATTCAAAAAATCCATCAAATAGAGAATCTAATTTCTCAAAGGAATTTGTGATACCCATCTGAAGCACTCCTTCTTATTTAGTTATAAAAAATTCTTATTACTCCTTCATAGAACCGAGCATAGCTCCTTTAGTGAAGTATTTTTGTAGGAATGGATAAACCATTAATACAGGGATTGTCGCGACAACAATTACGGCCATCTTGATTGTTATATCTGGTGGTGGAATATTTGTAAATTCAGAGCTGTCGTAGCTAAGTCCACTCGCAAGAACAACAATTTGCCTTAGTAAAACCTGAATTGGCCATTTTGCTGCATCATTGATATATAGAATTGCATGCATATATGTGTTCCAGTAGGCAACAGCATAGAATAAAGAAACCGTTGCTAGGGCTGGTTTTGAGATAGGCATAACAATTCTAAATAGGACTCCAAAGTCGTTACAGCCATCAATTTTAGCTGACTCAATTAAACCTTCAGGTAATCCCATAATGAAGCTTCGTAATATAATCATGTTAAATACGTTGATTGTTACTGGCACGATTAATGCTGCATAGCTATCTAGTAAACCAGTATTTTTAACAATTAAGAAAGTTGGAATCATTCCACCACTAAATAACATGGTGAATACGAATAAGAATAAGATTTGTCTTCTACCAATCAGATCCTTACGCGACAGCCCATAAGCTGTTAATAATGTAATGAACATACTCCATAATGTACCGATAAGTGTTACTCCAATTGAAACAAACAATGCCCTAAAGATGGTATTCGTTGAGAATATATACTTGTACGCATCTAAACTAAACACAGTTGGAAATAAGACAAAACGTTTATCTGCTAACTCTGCACTTGTTGTAAATGATGCTGCGATAACATGTACAAATGGCAGGACCATTGTAAGTGCTATCAAAATAAGCAATAAATTATTTCCCCATCGAAAGATACGGGCTCCTAACTCTTTTTCTCCTACCATGCTTTCACTCCCTTTTGTTATTAATAATCTGTCCGCCGGAGGCGCAAACAATTTGAATAAAGTTTGTCTTAGTAAATACCTTCTTCTCCAAATTTCTTAGCCATTCTATTTGCAAAGACAACTAGGATTAAGCCTACAAGCCCTTTAAACAAGCCGACTGCAGTACTGTAGCTATATTGTCCTTGCAATAATCCAGTTACATAAACATACGTATCAAAAATCTCAGCAACACTACGGTTCGAAGCATTTAATAATAGATAAACATGCTCAAAACCAAGCTCTAAAACATCCCCGATTTTTAGGATAAGGAGGACAATGATTACTGGTCGAATTGCAGGTAGTGTAATATGCCAAATTTGACGTAATTTACTTGCCCCGTCCATTTTGGCGGCTTCATATAATCCAGGATCAACTCCTGATATGGCTGCTAAGTAAATGATTGTTCCCCAACCAGCACTTTGCCACACAACTTGGATAATATATATAGGTCTAAACCAATCAGAGTTCATTAAGAAGTTGACTTTATTCAATCCTAGACTTACTAATAATTCATTGATTAATCCGCCATCCATTGTTAATAGAACAAAGCTGATTGAAACAATGATTACCCAACTCATGAAATGTGGGATATAAATTAGTGATTGAATCGTTCTTTTAAAGAAAAGGTTTTTCGCTTCATTCAGCATTAATGCCAAAATGATTGGAATTGGAAACGCTATAAAAATATGCAATCCAAAAAGAACAAGTGTATTTCGTAAAATCATCCAAAAGTCTGAATCTGAGAATAAGTTGATAAAGTGTTCAAACCCTACCCAATCACTCCCCAAAATTCCTTGATATGGTTTGTAATTTTGAAATGAAATGACTAGACCAAGCATTGGAACGTACTTATAAATTAGTAAAAACAATAAACCTGGTAAGATCATCAAATATAATAATTTATTTTTGAAAATGCGTCTCTTTATTTCGGCTTTAAAGCTTCGTTGCAGTTCATTGCTAGTAACTGTTTGTTGTGTCGTTAGTTCTGCTCCGCCATTTTGTTCAATAACTGTTTCTGACTTCACCCTCATCATCCTTTCATCTTTTATTCATAATCGCGAATATATTTTCTTTAAAGGTTTGTAATGATATTTAATAGGAGTTGTATGTGTTACCGATATGAAACAAACCTTATACTTGTATTTTGTAAATTTTTTTAAATTTCGTAAATAATCAAAGTTTCATATACCGGGTGGATTGTGATGGTTTAGTAGACTTTGATGGCTTATCTTAGATTATGATTATATTGACTACCTTTATTTTTCGTAAAGACTGATTGTTTATTTGTAACCAAATACGGGATGAGCCATTGTACTACCGCTAATGTAAAAAGAACGAATGGAATACTGTCTGCTTTAATGCCATTCACGAAAGCTAAGAAAATGATTATCCCAAAACCTCTACCCAAATTAATAATAGTTTCTCGTAACACAACTGCTTCTGTCCTAAAATTCGATTTTAATGGAAGCTGTCCGATCATGTTATAGTAAAAAGCTTCATATGCATTCCCTTGCAAGGGCTTAAATATGGAATAAACAGACATAAATAAAATAACCGTTAAAGCCGATAATTCTGTTAGTAAAAAAACGCAAGATAATGTGAAGCCTGCTGCGGATATTAGTAAATATTTCACAGTACCTTCGGATTGGGCAAACCGTGAAATTAAATAGCTAGATAAAATTGATAATGACAAAAAAACTATATTTAAATAGGCTACTGTTTGTTCCTTAAGAAAAATCTCATATAACAAAATAGATGGAATGAATGATAAAATTCCATGCGGAAAGCCTAAAATAAACCATCCGAATAAAGATTTCTTAAACCCTGAATCCTTTTTAATCATTAAAGGCAGATACTTCATATAGTACGCTGTATGATGATTCTCTTCCTTTTTCAACTTCATACTTCCAACTGCTGCGATTGCAAACATCACAAAAGCTGCACCGAAAACAATCATATAACCTTGGAATCCTGAGTATAATCCGATGATAAAACCAGCAATTGCCGGCCCTGAAAGATTTGTACCATTCATTACAATCGTATTTATACCTAAAACGCGAAGTCGATTTTGATCTGTTGAAACCTCATGTACAATTGTGAAATATCCTAGCCAGTATAAGGCTTGTGACATACCTTTCATAATTGCGAAGACAAGATAGAACGTCACTATTTCTTCTTGGGCAATTAAAATAAAAAGATAAAAGAAAGCAGTAATAAAGATCCCTAACCGATATGCAAGCAGCTTTCCTTTCCGTTTTGCAAATTTTCCAATTGAAAATGTTGTAGCAGCCTGTGCAAGGAGCGCTACTAAATTGAAGACAGCATTTATGAATAGGCTGTTGGTTAATCTCCATAAATAAATATTGAGAAAGATTAGCGACATTGAATTTCCAAATTGATAAATAGCATGATTTACAAGGGAAATGACGGCTTGCTGATTTAATCTTTTCGCCTTTTCAATACGGAACATATAGTAGTTCACATCCCAGAATTACATTTTGTGAATTTTTCGCCAATCGTAATAAAATAAAAGGCTGTATTGCACAGCCTTTTATCTTATTTGATAGATTACTTAGACTTTTTATTCGACTCGTTAAATTCCTTAATTACATTATCTCCACCAGACTTCTTCCAATCGTTAATCACTTTTTCGAAGCCTGCTTTATCAAGATCTCCTAAGATATATTGATAAGTTGCATCTGTGATTTTTTGGTTTAGAAGTTCGCCTTTTTCAGCGAACGTTGCAGAGTCAAGCGCAACTGTTGGATCGTGAATTAGGTAGTTTTCATTATCAATTATTAATTCTTCTGCCTTTTCCTTTGCAGGTAATGTAAACACTCCATCATATCGACCATTTGTTTTGATTTCACCAATTTCAAGTGCTTGATATGGCTTAACGTCACGGTTTGTTAAATCTTGATCCTCTGATGCTAGAGCTCTTCCATCTTGTACTTCATAATGCTCTCCTTCTATACCCCAGAAAATAAGGTTAGAAAGCTCAGGAGTCATTAATTTATCAAAGAAACCAAGGATTCCTTTTAACTGTTCTTCCGTTTTAACAGCTGATTTCGGGAATAATACAACGTTTCCGTAACCAGGGATTGCCCATACGCCGAATTCACTATTTGGACCATGAATGTTATTGTGCACATCATATTCAATGTCAGGATTTAATTGAACTGCATCCTTATGAAGGCTTACAACGTCAGCCATTGAACCGATATACATTCCAGCAGTACCATTTTTAAAGAATGCTTGTTGATCTTCTTTACTTGTTACTGGGAAGTCTTGGTTAATATATCCATTATCACGTAGCTCTTTAAAGTAATCCATTGTGTCGTAAAATTCATCAAACATAAATCTTGGTAGTAATTCCCCGTCTTTTTCTCCCCATCCATTAGGAGACCCAAACCAAGATGCTACTGTATCAAATGCACCATAAGCTAAATCTGCGCGATCAGTAAGACCAAATGTATCATTTTTTCCATTTCCATCTGGATCTTGTTCTGTAAATGCCTTAGCCATTGCATAAATATCTTCCGTAGTTTCAGGAGTACTTAGACCTAATTTATCTGCCCAATCTTTTCGATAGATCAAACCTTGACGTGATAACGGTCTTCCTTGATATATTGAATAAATTTTTCCGTCAACAGCTGTGTTTGCTAAGATTTGCTCATTCAATTTGCTTAAGTTTGGAAACTCGTCCAAGTATGGTCCGATTTCCCAAAATTGTTCATCGCGAATTGCTTCTTTAAATTGAATGAATGTTGTTTGGTTTTT
>NZ_JBALOX010000077.1:29766-30772 GCF_036965165.1 Bacillus sp. JJ1521
ATTGTGAGATCAACACCTGTTTTTTCTTCTAACAACTTTTCAATTTTGTCAGATGGAACTTCAGGTGTATGAAGGTTAGCCATAATTGTGAAGCTAACTTTCTCCTCCTTTTGTTCTTTTGGCTTTTCAGAACTCTTATTTCCTGAAGCGCTTTCATTTGAACAAGCAGCCAGTCCTCCAACCCCTATCATGAGAGCAAGGGATAGGCCTAAAAACTTCTTACTTTTCTTCAAAGTAATTCCCCCTATTTATTTTTTGTGGTGCACCTTAAATTTATCTCCATGCTATGATGTTGTGAATAATCAAATTCTCACATGTCCCTATAAACTAAGGGTTTGAAAGCACTTTCAATAATGGTTATAAGAAAATGATTATCACATTTACAAAAGGCTTTGAATTTTTCGCGAAGTAAAAAACTAACAAATGAGTGAAGACTTTTTTTACCTTCACTCATTTTAATAGGGTGTTACTTATTTCATGTTCTGATAGGTTTCATTAAATTCTTTGATAACATTGTCCCCACCAGATTTCTTCCAATCTGCAATTACTTTTTCAAACCCAGCCTTATCTAGATCACCAAGAATATATTGATAGGTAGCATCATTTATCTTTTGATTTAAAAGTTCGCCTCTTTCTGCAAATGTTGCAGAATCAAGTGGAATAGTTGGGTCATGAATTAAGTAATTTTCATTGTCTTCAATTAGTTCTTCTGCTTTTTCTTTAGCAGGTAATGTAAATACGCCTTCATATCTACCATTTGTCTTAGGTTCACCAATTTCCAGAGATTGGTATGGTTTTACCTCCCTAGTTGTTAGATCAGTGTCCTCTGAAGCTAGTGCACTACCCTCTTGGACTGTATAATGTTCGCCTTCAATTCCCCAGAAAATTAGGTTTGCTATTTCTGGAGTTGCTAGTTTATCAAAGAAGCCGAGAATTTCTTTTAATTGCTCTTCAGATTTAACAGCATATTTAGGAAATAATACGACATTTCCGTAACCTGGGATTG
>NZ_JBALOX010000077.1:30873-44610 GCF_036965165.1 Bacillus sp. JJ1521
ACTTGTTACTGGGAAGTCCTGGTTGATATAACCTTTGTCACGAAGCTTTTTAATATAATCCATTGTTTCTAAATACTGTTCAAACATAAACTCTGGAAGCAGTTGTCCGTTTTTTTCACCCCAACTGTTAGGAGTTCCAAACCATGATGCTACAGTTTTAAATGCACCATACGCAAGATCTGCACGGTCTGTGATTCCAAATGTGTCATCCTTGCCGTTTCCATCTGGATCATTCTCTGTAAATGCCTTAGCCATTTCGTACACGTCATCGATTGATTTCGGAGCCTCGATGCCTAAATTATCTGCCCAATCTTTACGATAAATTAACCCTTGGCGAGATAATGGTCTGCCTTGGTATAAGGAATAAATTTTACCGTCGACAGCTGTGTTTTCTAATATTTGGTCATTTAGCTTACTTAGGTTTGGAAATTCACTTAAATATGGTCCAATTTCCCAGAACTGGCCATCGCGAATCGCCTCTTTAAATTGAATGAATGTTGTTTGGTTTTTTAGGAATACGGCTTCTGGTAATGTTTCTGTAGCAAATGCTGTGTTTAATTTTTCCTCATAGCTCGTATCCGGTGTCCATTGAATCGTTAAATCAACACCTGTCTTTTCTTCAAGGAGCTTTTCAATTTTATCAGATGGAACTTCTGGCGTATAAAGGTTTGCCATGATTGTAAAGCTCGTTTTCCCATCTGAATCTATTTTTTTGGATGCATCAGAGCTTGCACAGCCAGCGAGTCCACTAGCCCCAAGCATGAATGCAAGTGACATCCCTATAAGTTTCTTTTTACTATTCTTCAAAACTAAATACCTCCTATAATTATCTTTATTACCTCCTAATCTAGTTCACGATCAAAGTTCCGTAAATAATCAAAATCTTAGCTACTCTTATTATACAAGGGTTTATCAACGTTTACGAGATTGGATTGTAAGAAATTGATTACCCATTTATTGGTTAAAAATATTATTCTACCCTAGATATTTGATTTTTTTATGTCAAAAAAAATAGCCACAATCGAAAACATTGTGACTACTTTCCGGTCTTTATTCCATTTCCTTAAAGGCTAAGTCTGCTAGCTTAGCAATTGTCATATCATCCATCGGTGGATTATGTAGCCCTGCTCTTACATCACGATAATAGCGTTGCAGTGGATTGGATTTCTGCAAACTTTTCGCACCGACAATCCGCATAGCTTTATCGACTACAGAAATGGCACTGTTTGTTGCAATATATTTGGCAAGACCTAATTCTGATCCAAACTGACTTCGATCAATAGTCCGATCCCATTTGTCAGCAATTGAGTAAAGTACGTGACGAGCCTGCAGTAGCTCAGCTTCCATTTCCCCAACGACACGCTGAACATTAGGTATCGTACTTATCGTTCCTTTTATACTATTTGGTGAATATTCATTTGCAAATTTCACTGCATAATTTCTAGCTGCAATTGCTATTCCTAGGTAACATGCTGGGATATGTAGCATCCAACCACTTGGCATTGCTTTTATTTCAGGAGATAATATTTCTACTAAATCATTTTCTTCAAGTTCAACATTGGTAAGAACTAGATCATGACTACCAGTACCTCTCATTGATATGGTATTCCAAGTTTCATCTATTGCAACTCCTGCTTTTGAACGTTCAACCAAAAACTCACCAATCTGATCCGTTCCATCTATAGAAGCAATCACACCAATATAATCAAGGACAGGTACCATAGTTGTAAAGGATTTTCTACCTGAAAGTATCCATTTGTTGCCTTCTTTTTTGGCAGTTGTTTGGGGCTTTCCGCCTCTAGTGGGGCTCCCTGTTTGAGGTTCTGTTGCAGCACGATTGTATAATGCTCCTTGTAGAACCTGTTGTGCATAAAACGAAAGCTTTTCTTCCATCCAACGTTTTTTCTCAAATAAATCCATCGTTGCACCAAGATGCCATCCGATTGATAAAGCCGTTGAGCCATCCCCTACAGCAAGTGTTTCTTGCAGTAACACAAAGTCATATAAGGAAAGACCGTCTTCTCCACCATACTCTTTAGGTACAGAAAGGCTCGTGTAGCCCGATGATTTTAAATCCTCAATATTTAATGAAGGAAATTCACCTGTTTCATCATATTGCGCAGCTCTTTCATGAAATCGTTCTGCTAATTCGTTTGCCAGCTTATATAAATGTTCTTGCTTCTCTGTTTTTATAAATGAAATGGGCAATTTCACCTCTCCTATTCCTATAGCCTTTAATTATACAATATTTATATTATACTATTCCTATTTGAATTAATAAAAATTGATGCCCAAACCTAATGATGTGACACCTCATGAGATTGTGATTATTCAATCGAATGTTGTTAAAAGAAAAAAGCTAGACAAAACAGGAACTGTTTTACCTAGCTCTTTAACTTAGTCATGATCGTTATTATCTTCATCATCTTTATGTTTTCTATGATGATGCCTTGGTATGTATCCGCGTTCTTTAATTTTTTGGTAATGCTCATTTAACCAGTTAAGCTTTTTATCGGCTTCCTCTTTTGAAAGAACACCAAATTCAACGTACTTGTTAATGATCTTCTTTTCGATTGTAAGGAGTTCAAGATAAAGCTTATCCATTTCTTGCTTCTGCTTATCAGTAAGCTCAACTTTTGGTCTTTGGTCATCCTTCTCCATTTCGGCATTTGCTTGGATACCTCCAAAGAGTATGAAACTTAAGAGTAAAACAAGACCAGTCATTCTTTTCATGTAAATACTTCCTTTCCTCGATATGTATCAAATTCATTAATAGTATCCATTATTATCCAAGGTTTATGCATCCCTTTATAACATATAAAAGGTGGCCCTGATGGCCACCTTCTTTCTAAGACGCTTTTTGTTTTTCTTTTATTGATTGAGCCTTTGTTTTCTTCATCTTTGTCCCAATGAGCACAACAGCGATGATGACTAACGCTTCAAATGTATATTTGAGCCAAGGATTATCAAAGAAATCCTGAAGGAATGGTTCTCCTACAATCATTTTCGCTGCTGTCCAGGCAAGTATTGCGGCACCTATTGTAACTATGATTGGAAAACGATCTATTAATTTAATAAACAGCGTGCTTCCCCAAACCATGATTGGAACCGAGATAATTAACCCAATGACAACTAATGAAAAGCTACCATGGGCAGCACCGGCAACTCCAAGAACATTATCAAGCCCCATTAATGCATCAGCTACAATAATCGTTCTTATTGCTGCCGCAAAGGACCCTTTGGCCTCAATTTGATGTTCATCTTGGTCATCCGTAAGAAGCTTAAAAGCGATCCAAATGAGGAGGATTCCACCTATAAGGTGTAATCCGGGTAGTTCGAGAAGCCATACAACGGCTAATGTTGCCGCTGCACGAATAACAATTGCCCCAACTGTTCCCCAGATAATCGCCTTTTTTTGCTGTTGTTTCGGTAAATTTCTTGCGGCTAAACCGATTACTATCGCATTATCGCCCGCTAAGACGAGATCAATTACCACAATTGCAAGTAGAGCTGAAAAAAACTCTGCTGAAAACAATTCCATGTAATTCACCTCAGGATTAGGGTTCCCTAAATCACATTTATCTTTTATTAAAATACTGGTATCATAATTGGAAATATATATTATAATCGATACAACGAATCACCATAACTACATATAGTATTAGTAGAAAAGGCTTTTATTTTTCCTTTAGGAAATGGGGAGTATTTAATGAAGAAGCTAATTCCATTTGGTTACTTTGCCTCGATCGTTTTGATTTTATCAGGCGTCCTTTATTTTTTCGCTGCAAATTGGCAAGAATTTACACATTTTGAAAAACTTTCTCTTGCAGTAGCCGCAATGCTTTTATTTTATTTGTTATCAGCCCTTTCCACTAAACTACTTTCGCATCAAGTATTTCTAGGGAAATGGCTATTAGTTGCTGGTGCAATATCCTTTGGTTTATGTGTTGCATTAATTGGTCAAATTTACAACTCCCATGCGGACAGTTATGTACTTTTCCTTGTATGGCTAATACCTGCGTTGCTTCTGGCGATCAGTACACGGTATGCACCATTTTCAATTTTAAGCTTTGTCCTTTTTCATCTTGCATATTGGTTCTATATGAACCCCTCATCGTACTTCATTGTTCGTACAGATTTACAGGAATGGCTCATATATTTTGTCATTGCTATAATCAATTTAATTTTATTTTTCCTTACCTTTTCACAGATATTAACTAATAGAGCGATTCGGTATATGTCCTATACAATGGCACATATCATGTTAATTGGGATGAGTATTTTCGAATTATATGAACCATATAGTGGATGGACAAATCTATTATATATTGCGTTTGCTGCCATTTCTTATTTCTATCTGGTAACAAAGAAAATTGATAAGTATATTTCAATTATTTTGTTCACGATGGTTAGTCTTCACGTGTGTACGAAAATCATTGAAATTCCCTTTTTATTCGGAGATGCAATTGGTTTTCTTGGATTACAAATAATAGGCTCAATTGCCTCAATTGCCCTAATTATTGGTGGAGTTCTTCTGGCAAAACATTTATCTTCCAAGCATACAGAAACTCCAATCGGTCAGGTAATGAAAGGCATCTTAATTGTGATTGTCACACTTATTGGCTCATTTATGTTTTCGATTAGCTTTGGAGGAGTTCTCTACCTTCTATTTTCTAGTTTTTATGCAACTGTTGTTTTAAGTGTATTGTTTATAAGTGTAGGGTTATTTGTGAAAAAGCTAGGACCATATGTCCGAAATACGTTACTGTTTATTGGATTCTTCTCTGGTCTGTTTGAAGCATTTTTCTTATCAACATCAATCACGATATTCTTTTTAATCCTATCGGCCGTCGTCACAATAGTCATGAAGGATGGAATTATCCGATTTATAAGCTATACCACAATCATTGGATGTTCCTTGAACCTACTCCTGGATGAATTGGGACTATGGGGACACTCCGAGCTTGTATTTATAAGTTTTGCCCTGCTAAACGCAATTATCTATTATTTAGTTCGCTCGGAAGCTACCTTAAAAAGAATTAGTTCATTCTACGCTTTGCTCTTTTTCTATGCACTAACCTTTTTAGATAATTTGGTATGGCAGGAAATTATATATTGTCTGATGTTTTTTGTCATTACGACAGCATTAGTCCTTTTCTTCTCAAGGAATGGCGAAGTGTTTATGTTTCGTATGACGCTTATATTCTGGATTGCATTGTTTATTTCAACTTATTATGATCTTGTTTGGTCACTTGTACACAAATCTCTTTCACTTCTGATTATCGGTCTCGTCTTCTTTGCGATTACCCAATTTTTTGATCGAAGGTCGGGTATTAATGTAATTAATAATGAAACATTTTTTACAAAAAAGCAGTGGAGTCTCATTGGATTCATACTCCTTCTTCAATTGGGCTTTGTCGGTTACCAAATCGGAAGCAATGAAGCACATTTAAAAAATGGAAAAGAGATTACCCTTGAATTGGCACCAGTGGACCCACGTTCAATGCTCCAAGGGGATTATGTCATCCTGCGTTATGAAATTGCAGAAGTTAATGAACTTAAGAATGTTCAGTCAGGAAACCGCGTTTACATCCTTGCAAAAAAAGATAAGAATGGGATTTATCAGCGTGAAAAGGTACTCACCTCCATTGATCCAAAGAAATATCAACTTGCTGAAAATGAAGTACTGATTGCTGGTAAGTATAATGGCTATAATGGGGTCATCCTCGGAATTGAAAGCTATTTTGTGAAAGAAGGAACTGGTTTAGACCTTCAGCGTGATGCGAAACACGCGAAAGTAAGGGTTGCAAAAAACGGAAATGCATTGTTAGAGACAATCTATTAATGGGGCCATTTGGTCCCCTTTTTTCGTGAAGAATATTAATAAAATTCAAATTCAATGAATCATGATATAATTTATTTATATTTAAAAGAGGGGAGAATCCGGAAATGTTACATAACCTATATGATGCTTTAGATAAAAAGTACGATGAAATGGTAGATATCCGCCGTTATTTACATCAACACCCAGAGGTTTCTTTCAAAGAATATAAAACAGCAGAATACATCTCAAATTATTATAAAAACATGGGTGTTGAAGTTCGCACAAATGTTGGCGGTAATGGAATTGTCGCAAAAATTCACGGTAATAAGCCAGGTCCTACTGTTGCACTAAGGGCTGATTTTGATGCACTTCCGATTCAAGATGAAAAAGATGTTTCCTATAAATCTACAGTCCCTGGTGTTATGCATGCTTGTGGTCATGATGGGCACACTGCTACATTACTAGTACTGGCGAAAACTCTATATGAAATGAAGGACCAACTTGCAGGAACTGTAGTCTTTATCCACCAACATGCTGAAGAATTCGCTCCCGGTGGTGCAATTTCCATGATTGAGGATGGCTGTCTTGAAGGTGTAGACGTGATTTTTGGAACACATTTATGGGCAACCACACCTACAGGAACAATCGAATACCGTGTTGGTCCGATCATGGCTGCGGCCGATCGGTTTGAGATTAAGGTGCAAGGATCTGGCGGACATGGTGCACATCCACATACAACAAAGGATGCGATTGTGATTGGATCCCAGCTTGTGATGAATTTACAGCAAATAGTGAGTAGAAGAGTTGATCCGATTGAATCTTCAGTCGTAACACTTGGATCTTTCGTTGCAGAGAATCCATTTAATGTTATTGCAGACTCAGCTAAACTTGAAGGAACTGTCAGAACATTCAGTGAAGATGTTCGAAATCAAATCGAGGTAGAAATTGAGCGGATTGTAAAAGGAACTTGTATCGCATCTGATTCCTCATACACATATGCCTTCCACCGCGGCTACCCTGCAGTCGTCAATCATAAGGAACAAACTGATTTTCTCGTAGAGGCAGCTGAGAATATACCAGGTGTCGTTACTGTAAAAGAAACTGCTCCCCAAATGGGTGGCGAGGATTTTGCTTATTATTTACAGCATGTGCCAGGAACCTTTTTCTTTACAGGCGCAATGCCAGTTAATGAATCAAATGCTTATCCACATCACCATCCTAAATTTGATATTGACGAGAAAGCAATGCTAGTTGCTGCAAAAACATTAGGCACAGCAACCTTAAAATACTTATCCATTGAAAAATAGGAGAAGAATAAGGTAGAAAAAAGTTAACGCAAGAATGTTTAAACATTCTTGCGTTTTTATTAAGACAATATTCGTAATCGATAACTATTTTTTGCGGTTTCACCTAAGTGATCAAGAAGATTATAGTTTGCATATGCGCCAACTACAGCACCAATACCAGGAAGTAATTGAAGCATTTTCACGAAATCAATATAATCTCGATACTCCTGCTGAAATACTCTCCAATCCAATTCCACTAATCTATGCTTTTCTTCCTCCCAATTCTCAATCAATTCTAATGTTCTCTTCTTATGCTCATCGCTTGAGAAAGCTAGTTGGAACACTTGTAACAAAAAGAGGCGTTCTTCATAGTTTTTTGTATCAAAGCCATGAATTGCAGCCACTTCGAATAAGAACTTCATTTTTATAGAGAGAAGTAATGGGAAATCTGCCAATGATAATAGAAATCCTCCTGCTCCAGTTCCGGCACCCTCAGCCGCAGCAGTACGTCTATAAACCGTTAATTTATCCTCAATAAGTTTTTCTTTAACCTGCAATGTCATCTCCCCGGGATAGTTTCCTTTTGTTGTGTATTCCGAGCCTACTAAAGTAGCTTGAACCATTTTTTTAATACTTTCCGTAATGACAGCATGAGCTTTTTCAGGGATCAGTTTATTCACTTTTGTTTGTGCTTTTTTCGATACACGTTGAAGAATAGTTGACTTTTTAATTAGCTTTTTACGCCATTGAAATAATTCCTCTTCCACCGTTACCATATACGACTCGTTCATGCACCTCTGCCCTTCTTTTAGAGGATGTTCAAAAAGTCACCAAATGATAAGCTTCGAATCTCGGCGTCACTCGGCCTCTCCGGTACTCACGTATTAATACCATACGCTCCGGTCCTCAAGTCTCTCGTTCCTTGATCTCCTCGCTTCTGATTCGTCGCCTTTTTGAACACTCATTTTTTATACTTCTACGTATAAACAAAAGAAAAGTTTCACCCATACATTCGGTCAAGCTTACGTACCTTCCCTTTTGTATATACAAAAACAAATAAATAAACAAACAAAAGTCCTGCGACCATTAAAATGATTGTTGTCATTATTTTAGCAGATAGCAGCAAAATGACTGTAAATAAAACTGACTGGATAACAAGTAGCTGAAATAAAAACTGTAAATAGGAAGCTAATTTTGAAGCTTCACTTACTGGGTATAAGCGAACCCAAATTTTTAAGCTGTGATGTCTCCATAATGTGATTAGCTGATAGCCAGTTAGGTAAAGAAATAAAATCATGACAAAGGCTTTTCCATATTCAAATGGAACGAAATAAATAATTAATCCTCCAATAATCGTTAACCTTACGTACATTCCTAAATAGTCACTTGTTCGCAAGAAAGTCCGTGTGTAAAGATAACGAAAAGTATTTTTCTTTGAATACGAAATAAACCCAGTAACCCAGTTGAGCCATGTCCTCTTTTTTACCCGTTCCTTTAGCTTCGGAACGTCAGTAAATAAATTCGCGATTCTGTAAAAGGTTAGCATTCGTTTCGATTCTAATTCGATTAATGTATTCCATTTTATCCCTTTGTTTTCAACTGCCTTATGAAAATATAGGAGCAAGCCAATCATGATGACAGCTACACAGCCGATATAAAGAATGGATGCTCCGGAAAATAATAAATACAGCAGTGCGATATTTAATATAAGACGAATCGATATGTCAGTGTAATATGTTGAGCTTTCGGTGTAGTGTTGTGTAAACCAGGTCATTAGAAGATTCCATGCTTTACACAATAAAACTATCACGAAAATCGCTGCTAAGGATGAAAATGTTTTATCTGTAACCGCAAGATACAATGGTGCTGCCACTGCCAATACAATCAACAACAAATATATTTGTGAGAACAGACTGTACCAAAATGCCTTTTGAAAATAAGGAGCCAATTTTTTTTCAATGGGCAATAAAAAAACGAGGTCAGGTTCTTTTAGCAACGTTTGAATGCGGCTATTTGTTAAAATGAGCCCTAAAACAAGTGCAATGATAATGGCATAAGGAAAATCCTTTGGAACATCCTGGAGCCAATAATTATAATAATACGCCCCTCCCCCTCCTAAAAATAGGAGAGCAATCAATAAATGATCATTTAACATATATCGTAAATAACGGCTTATTTCCTTAAAATGTTGGGTTTGACGCTTACTCCATAATTCCTTGATATCAATCATGTTCTTCTTCCTTTGTAAGGCTGATATATATATCATCAAGTGTGGCGTTTTCCATTTTAAATTGCTGCCTGAGATCGGCTAAGGTTCCCGAAGCCTTAACCTTCCCGTTATGTAAAATAATAAAGGAATCACAATACCTTTCAGCTGTCGCTAAAATATGAGTCGACATTAAAATACCTGCACCTTGATTTTTCATTTTGTTCATTAATTCTAATAAGGATTGAATACCAAGGGGATCTAATCCAACAAATGGTTCATCAATAATGTAAAGATCAGGCTCAACTAGAAAGGCACACATAATCATCACCTTTTGCTTCATTCCCTTTGAAAAATGAGATGGGAAGAACTTTACCTTTTTTTCCATTCGGAATTCTTTTAATAAAGGTTGTACTCTTTCTTTAAATATTTTTTTATCCAACCCATAGGCCATTGCGGTTAATTCTAGATGTTCATAGAGGGTCAATTCATCATATAGAATTGGTGTTTCAGGAATAAAGCTAAACATGGAGCGATAGTCTTCCATATCCTGTTGAATCGTTTTTCCATTGATTTGGATTGACCCTTTTTTCGGATCCATGAGACCAATGATATGTTTAATTGTAGTACTTTTCCCCGCACCGTTTAATCCGATTAATCCTACAATTTCATTTTGTTTGACTTGGAAGGAAACATCTTTTAAAACAGGATTTTTTGTGTATCCACCAGTTAGATTTTGTATCTCTAGTAGTGCCATATAAAGCTCCCTTCATCTACTTTTATTTCTATTAATCATATCAAATTTTCCCAATTTTACATAGTTAAAATGAGTGTATATATCATTACGATATGGTCATACTAATTTTTGAAGAGGGCAAGAAAAAAGCCTTGATGTTAATCATCTACCTGGAATGAGGTGTTTGTTAAAGACAATATCCTTATTTTAGACGACAGCTTTTTAAAACTGTTATAAGGGGATGGTTGCTTTGGGAAAAGTGAGGGAAATACCAGTTGAAACAAATGACCACTAACAAAATAACATTATTTTGTAAATGAGGTGTTTGTTAAAGGCTACCTAGTCGCTTTATAAGTTGTATAAACTTATAACTATAGACAAGGGGATGGTTCGTTTGGACCACGGAATTGACCCACTCCATTAGATAAAGACTTTCATCCTAAAAAAATGAGGTGTTTATCGCAGATACCGTAAACCTTTTAACTTAAGCCTTCTTCAAGAACAGGATGCATCCTTTGCGATTGCATCCTGTTTCTTCTTTTGGTCTTTACTCATATGAAAATTTTTACATCTTTGGAACCTGTGATAAAATACTAGTTATGAATTGAATATTGAAAGGAATGAATATAATGAGTGATTGTATTTTTTGTAAGATTATCAATGGTGAAATTCCTAGTGCCAAGGTTTTCGAAAACGAACATATTTATGCCTTCTTAGACATCAGTCAGGTTTCAAAGGGACATACGCTTGTCATTCCAAAAGTACATAAAGAAAACGTATTTGAACTTACACCTGAAATCGCCAAAAGTATTTTTGAAGTTGTTCCTTCCATTGCAAATGCAATCAAAAGAGAATTCAATCCAATCGGAATGAACCTTTTACAAAATAATGGTGAACAAGCTGGACAATCTGTCTTTCACTTCCACCTCCACCTTATTCCGCGTTATGGAAAAGGCGATGGATTTGGCATTGTATGGAAATCACATGAAAATCAATACTCAGGCGAGGATTTACAAAATATTGCTTCAAGTATCTCAAAAGCAATCGAAAGTTAATCTTTTAAGGCAAGACTTTAGGTCTTGTCTTTATTTATTTTTTGGAAACGCTTTATTCACTTTTTTCAAAAAATTTCACTCTTTTATTCTCAAAAACATGATAAGATAACTCTATTCAATTAAAGCAATAAAATAGGAGGAATCACCAATGCAACGAGCATACAATTTTAATGCCGGTCCTTCTGCTCTACCACTTGAAGTATTAGACCGCGCACAAGCCGAACTACTCAATTTCAAAGGATCCGGCATGTCTGTAATGGAGCTTAGCCATCGCAGCAAAGAATATGACCAAGTTCATCAACAAGCTATTTCTGATTTACGAGCTCTATTACGCATTCCAGAGGACTATCAAGTGTTGTTTTTACAAGGTGGCGCTAGTCTTCAATTCTCCATGATTCCAATGAACTTCTTAACGCCAAGTAAAACCGCAGACTACATATTAACCGGTGCTTGGTCTGAAAAAGCACTTGAAGAAGCAAACAAACTAGGGGCAACAAATGTAATTGTATCTAGTGAGGAAGAAAAATACAGCTATATCCCTGAAGTAGATGTAAACAACCATTCTGCTAACTCCGCCTATGTTCACATTACATCTAACAACACAATTTACGGAACACAATGGGAGAAATACCCAACATACAAAAATGTTCCATTAATTGCAGATATGTCTAGTGATATTTTATGCAGAGAAATTAATGTTGAACAATTTGGCATGATCTATGCTGGTGCTCAAAAAAATCTTGGCCCATCTGGTGTAACAGTTGCGATTGTTAAAGACTCCTTATTAAAACAAGGAAATAGCAATTTACCAACCATGTTGGATTACAATACACATGTAAAATCAAATTCCCTTTATAACACACCACCTACTTTTTCAATTTACATGCTTTCTCTCGTTCTTGAATGGGTAAAGGAACAAGGCGGTGTGCCTGCGATTGAAGCGAAAAACAATGAAAAAGCAGCACTTTTATACAATGCAATTGATGATTCAAATGGCTTCTATCAAGCACATGCCCAAAAAGGCAGTCGTTCCATTATGAATGTGTCATACACACTTCCAAATGAAGAACTAACGAAAAAGTTTTTAGCACAAGCAAAGGAAAAAGGATTTGTTGGATTAAATGGACATCGCTCAATCGGCGGCTGCCGTGCATCCATTTACAATGCAGTGCCTTATGAGTCTGTTGAAGCACTAACTTCATTTATGAAGGCCTTTAAATCAGAAAATTAATCAAATACGCCATGTCGTATTTTCCGCCCAGATTTTTGGCCCACACGAGGTGGGTCGCAAAGACGTTACAACAGGATGTGGCGTTCTTAGTCTTTGATCTTATGCGGGGAAAATTCCCTTTAAAAATCTATGGCTTCCGCCGGAGGCTATAACTTTATTCAGGAATTAACGCTTTATAAAATTAGAAACTATGCATTCACCCAGAACTTATTGAATATTGAGATTTTTGTTGAATAAAGTTATTTAAAATAGGTTAATAGTCTGATATACTTAAATATAAGATTTTCGCAATAGGCAATGAGTGCATTATTGGAAAATCCTAAAAAATATAGCTTAGAAAAGCTGAGGAGAGATGAGAAATGAATACAAAGGTTTTAGTACTATTATCATTATTAATTGGAATTGGTGCTGTTCTGCACGCGGTAATGCCTCCGATTTACCTTGGAATGAAGCCTGACTTATTGTTGGTCATGATGTTTTTAGGAATTATCCTTTTTCCTGAAAAGAAATATGTATTGCTTGTTGCACTTGTCGCTGGTGTAATTTCAGCATTGACAACTGGTTTCCCAGGTGGTCAAATTGCGAGCCCATTCGATAAGGTAATTTCAGCATTCGTATTCTATGGCGTTTTCATTGCTGCAAGAAAGTATACCAAGTCAATAGTAATGATATGTGCGGTCACTGCTGTAGGAATTCTAGTTTCTGGAATTGTTTTCTTAAGCGTTGCACTTATCGTTGCTGGTCTTCCTGGAACATTTATCGGATTGTTCCTAAGTGTAGTCCTTCCAACAACGATAATGGGTATAATAGCAATGGCTATTATTTATCCAATTGTACAACAAATCATGAAACGTACAAACTTTACAGTCAGTGCGTAATCAGATTTTGACGGGGTGTCCGACAAGGTGTCGGGCACCCTTTTTTTGTTCTTTTTTTGTAGCATTTGGCTAAAATCGATAGAACTGAAATAAAATCGATAGAACCAGAATAACGTCGATAGAATCCAAATAAAATCGATAGAATTAAATAATTGCTGATAGCCTCCCCTCTCCCATCAAAAATCTATGAATTTTAGTGATATCTAGTTAATTTTCATCATATAGTAGAAGTAAAAAGTGGGACAAGGAGTGGATTGTGATGTTATCAGTACCATGGTTTGTATATGTAGCGTTATTTGGAGTCCTTTTTAGTGCCTATATGGTGATACGAACATCAAGAGAGGAAAAGAAGGTTGAAGACTCTTACATTGAGCAAGAAGGCAATATATACATCGAACGAATGAATGAAGAAAAAGAAAAACGATCAAAACGAATAAATAAACCAGAAGCAATGTAAGTAGAAAAGCGGAAACACCTTGATCAGCCCAGACAAGCATAGGAAAAGCCGGCGAGAAGGATGC
>NZ_JBALOX010000077.1:44630-45437 GCF_036965165.1 Bacillus sp. JJ1521
GACCTCGAGGGGCTGGGCCCTGGAGCTAGACACAAAAAAGGACCGTTTCGTCATAAAACGGTCCTTTTCTATATATAACAACTTACTTATTCTGCCACAGCTTCAGTTTTAAATAAATCCTTAAATTCTTTATCCTTCACTTTAACATCTGCATCCTTGATTACTTTGTCTAAAGCTTTTTGAAGGGTAGCTCCACTTTGATCTGCCTGAAGTAACGCTTTGCGGACCTCATCTTTCTTCTCTTGATCCATCTTATCGAAATCTGCAACAGTTCCTGTTACTTTAATAATATGGTACCCGTATTGTGATTCGATAATTTGACTAGTTTCGCCTTCTTTTAAAGAAAATGCAGCTTCTTCAAATTCAGGCACCATACGCCCTTTTTCAAACCAACCTAGGTCCCCACCATTTTGAGCAGTACTATCCTCAGAGTATTCCTTCGCTACGTCCTCGAATTTTTCACCGCTATCAAGCTTGGCCTTTGCTTCATCGATTTTCTTTTTAGCTTCTGCTTTTTGTTCTTCAGTTACTTCTGCAGTTGGATTATCAGAAAACTTCGCTAAGATATGGCTTGCCTTAACCACTTCTCCTTCTTTTACTTCAACTGCATCCATAGCTGCTTTTTCTTTCAGCATGTCCGATTTTAAAAGATCACGAACGAAATCTTCACCTTTTTCCTCAACCACTGCATCAAATTGTGCACCTAGGGCTGCTTGCATTTCTTTATACTTTGCATCTATTTCTTTATTAGTTACTTCATATTTCTCAGACAAAACTTTAGTATAAACTAAATCTTTAAGAAAAACA
>NZ_JBALOX010000078.1:0-5085 GCF_036965165.1 Bacillus sp. JJ1521
AAAAATCGGGCACAAATACGCCAAGGCGCATTTGATTATGCATGAAAAAACTTTAGGGGGAATTAAAATGAAGGAAATCACAGCAAGCATGGCAGGGACCGTTTTACAAGTATTGGTTTCAGAAGGTGAAGAGATTACGGATGGCCAAGTGGTCGTCATGCTGGAATCAATGAAAATGGAAATACCAATTGAAAGTGGACTTAATGGTAAGATTGCTAACATAAATATAGATATTGGTGATTTTGTAAATGAAGATGACGTATTACTTGTTTTAGAATAAGGAATGGAGGGTAAAAATGCTTCGTACTACTAAGGATTTAGACCACAAACTCGTAGAAAAAAGCAAAGAAATCGAAGCAGGAGGACATGAAAAATATCATCAAAAGCTAAAGGAGCAACATAAATTATTTGTTCGTGATCGTCTTGCACTGTTATTTGATAATGGGATTTACCAGGAGGATGGAAAATTTGCCAACAATATTGCGGGTGACCTTCCGGCAGATGGTGTCATTACTGCGATTGGTGAAATTAATGGACAAAAAGTATGTGTGATGGCGAATGATTCGACTGTAAAGGCGGGATCATGGGGAGCACGAACAGTGGAGAAAATTATACGTATTCAAGAAACAGCTGAAAAGCTAAGTGTGCCACTTTTATATTTAGTAGATTCTGCTGGGGCAAGAATAACTGACCAACTTGAGATGTTCCCAAATCGCCGCGGGGCAGGGCGGATATTTCATAACCAGGTGCGATTATCAGGGATGATTCCACAGGTCTGTATTTTATTTGGTCCTTCAGCAGCGGGTGGAGCATACATACCTGCTTTTTGCGATATTGTCATCATGGTAGAAAAGAATGCTTCCATGTATTTGGGGTCACCACGAATGGCCGAGAAGGTCATTGGTGAAAAGGTGACATTAGAGGAAATGGGCGGTGCAAGAATGCATTGTACTGTTAGTGGTTGTGGGGACGTGCTTGCTGCAAATGAAGAGCAAGCTATTCAGAGTGCACGGGGTTACCTGAATTTTTTCCCTGCTAATTATTTGAGCAAACCGACGATTACTGAATCGGTATTACCTAAAGCAGGAAAAGATCTACAAGAAATCATTCCGGTTAATCAGAATGCTCCTTTTAATATGTATGAAGGGATTGATACCCTCATCGATGAAGGAAGCTTCTATGAGATTAAAAAACTATTTGCGCCTGAGATAATTACCGGCCTTGCACGTATTGACGGAAGACCAGTCGGGATCATCGCTAATCAGCCTAAGGTAAAGGGGGGCGTCTTGTTTGTAGATTCGGCAGATAAGGCGGCAAAATTTATCACGTTATGCGATGCATTCCATATCCCATTAGTGTTTTTAGCGGACGTCCCAGGATTTATGATTGGTACGAAGGTTGAAAGAGCCGGAATCATTAGACATGGAGCAAAGTTAATTGCAGCCATGAGCTCCGCAACTGTACCGAAGATTTCAGTCATCGTTCGAAAAGCATACGGTGCCGGGCTGTATGCAATGGCAGGTCCAGCATTTGAACCTGATTATTGTGTCGCACTTCCAACTGCTCAAATTGCGGTTATGGGTCCTGAGGCAGCGGTGAATGCAGTTTA
Source organism: Bacillus sp. JJ1521 (assembly GCF_036965165.1). Lineage (NCBI taxonomy): Bacteria > Bacillati > Bacillota > Bacilli > Caryophanales > Bacillaceae > Bacillus > Bacillus sp. JJ1521. The sequence goes on from NZ_JBALOX010000078.1 coordinate 1,610, forward strand.
TTCAAATAAAATCAATGAAATTGAGGACCCAAAAGAACGAGTTGCTTTTGTACAACAAAAGCAACAGGAATATAAAGAAGCAATTGATATTTACAAGCTTGCCTCTGAGCTCATCATCGATGATATTGTTCCAGCTGCGGAATTGAGGGACGTCCTCGTCGCGCGCTTGGCGGTTTACGAAACAAAAGAACTTGAATTGGCACAAAAGAAACATCCTGTCTACCCGGTATAAATAATGGTAACTAAACCCCAAGGGAAAAACTTTGGGGTTTTATCATGCAATAATCTTTTTAATCCCTTTTCAAAATAGATATGCTAGGCATATTGTCGGACTTTTTGGTAAAATAAAGGAAGGACAAACTATGGAGTTGGAGTTATGAAAATTGGAATAATTGGCGGGGGTTCAATTGGGTTACTTTTTGCAGGGTATCTAGCAGAAAAGCATGATGTAACAATCTATACACGAACCGAACACCAGGCAAACGAAATTAATAAAAAAGGTGTAACAATCAATAAACAAAATACGTCAAAAACATATAGAGTACAAGCTGTAATAAGTTCAGCATCTGTAATAGATGAAGATATCGTCTTTTTTGCAGTTAAACAATACATATTGGAAGATATTTTATTTCGAACTCTAGACCTAGATAAAGTTCAATCAGTCTGCTTCCTACAAAATGGAATGAGCCATATCGATATTATTGAAAAACTAACAAATCCAACGATTCTTTTAGGAGTTGTTGAACATGGCGCACTAAAAGTAAATGAAACTACAGTCATCCATACCGGTGTAGGCAGGACAAAAATTGGCGTATTTAAAGGAAAAAATGAAGGATTCGATCATTCACTCGCTTATTTTACACTCGAATTCTATGAAAATTGGTATGAAATCGTAACGTCGAAGCTTATTGCAAATGCCGTTATCAATCCTTTAACCGCCCTATATGGGATTAAGAATGGGCAACTGCTTGAAATTGGTTATTTTCACAAGCAAATGAAAGCCTTATTTCATGAAATCATCTCAGTTATCCCTTCTAATGATGAAAAAATGTGGGAACTAGTTCTAACAATCTGCGAAAATACCGCCCAAAATAAATCGTCCATGCTACGTGACATTGAAGAAGGAAGAAAAACAGAAATTGAAGCAATCTTAGGATATGTATTAAATGAAGCAATAAAAAAGAACGAGGAAGTAGTCATTACACAATTTCTATATGATTCCATTAAAGGGCTCGAAATTAAAGGGGGATAAGGAATGATCGACTTTATGGCCGGAGTAGCTGCGACATTTGTAACAATTCCACTACTAGGATTCATACTAGTCTACTTAATTAGTAGATTTATTTTAAAAAGCAATCGAAAATCTTTTTTTCTTTCGGTTGATGTAACGACCGTATTTTTTCTCATCGCAGTTCATTACTTATTACTTGTGATTGTTGGAAAAAGTATGCTTTGGCTAATCATCCTGATCTTCATTACGACTGTTTTGTTTATTGGTTATTTAACGTGGAGGAAAAGCAATGAAATTGAAACAGTGAAGGTACTAAGGAAGTCTTGGCGTTTCGTTTTCCTTGCTTCTACGATTGCTTATTTTCTATTGTTGCTAATCGGACTAGTTCAACGAATTTTTATCACTACATTAAATTAACTTTCAATGAGCAGTAATTTTTGTTTTCTCAAAAAAGCGTGCTATACTCAACGAAGATATAAACTGGATATGAAAGGAAGAACAAGAATTTATGGAGGTTTTGGATCTCTCTCTGCCATCTTCAAATCGTTTAGTGAACGATTATCTTTCAAACAAAATGGATATAGAGAAATATTTCGATTATGATATACAATCTCCCCTTGTGTTTGAGGTGAGAAAAAAAGATTTAGAAAAAAGATCGTTTGAACGTGAAAAACTTGTCGAGCATTTGTATTCTTTTAACAAAAGATTAAATTATCATCCACATACGCTAGATAATATTAACAAGCTAATTGACCCAAGGAGTGTTGTAGTCATTGGTGGACAACAAGCGGGTGTATTGACTGGTCCGTTATATACCATTCATAAAATTGTTTCTATTATTAAACTTGCAAAAGAACAAGAGGAAAAGTTAAATATACCTGTTATACCGGTGTTCTGGATTGCTGGGGAGGATCATGATTTTGCTGAAATCAATCATCTCTATGTAAATCTTCAAAATGGTATCCGTAAAAGGGCAGTGCCACAATACAACAACCGTAAAATGATGGTATCATCAATAGAAATTGAACAGGAAGGCTTCATGGAATGGATCGAAGAAGTGTTTGAGACATACGGTGAAACCAACCATACTAATAGTCTCTTGGAACTTCTGAATGGATTTGTAGAAAATTCAAAAACATATGTTGATTTTTTTATACAAATTACCAATGAACTTTTTGGCAGATCAGGTCTTGTTCTTGTGGATTCAGGTTCGAAAGAGGTTAGAACACTACAATCAACTTATTTTAAAAAAATGATTGGAAAAAATAGAGAGATTCATGATGCATTATTATTGCAGCAGGAAGTATTGTCTTCCTATCAATACGCTAAAACAATTGATATGAATGCTTCCAGTGCTAACCTTTTTTATACGCAAGATGATGAACGTATTTTACTTGAGTACAATGTGGAGCATGACGTTTTTAGTGGGAAAAATAATGAATGCATCCTTTGTGGGGATGAATTGCTGGAGGTTGCGGAAAATCAACCGGAACTTCTAAGCAATAACGTTGTAACACGACCAGTTATGCAGGAATTCTTATTTCCAACTCTTGCTTTTATTTCTGGACCTGGTGAGGTTTCATATTGGGCAGAGCTTAAAAAGGTTTTTGAAGTTATGGAAATTAAAATGCCTCCCGTCGTCCCACGGTTAATGATGACAATTGTGGAACGAGCAATCGAGTCTAATATTGAAGAAATCGGGTTAACCATTCAAGCGGTATTATCAGGAGAACTAGCCAAAGCAAAGGAAAAATGGCTGGAAAAACAAACCGCTGATGTGGATGGGATTATCTCAGAGGCAAAAAAAGAAGTGGAGCAAATTCATAAAAAGGTCCGAAATGTGGGTCTTGATGTGGATCCCGGACTGGCAGATCTGTTATTAAAGAATGCACAAAACATTCAATCGCAATTTGATTTTCTAAAGAATACATTTAACCGCAGTATCTTGAGCCGTAATGAAATTGAATTGAATCGTTTTAATCGAGTCGAAAAATCAATTCTACCACTTGGCTCCCCACAGGAGCGATTATGGAATGTTTTTTACTATTTAAATAAATATGGAGCCGATTTTATCAATGATTTATTAGCCCTTCCGTTTGAATTTAACGGAAAACATAAGGTCATAAAGATGTAGATCGTATCGAAAATCCTCGGAATTCCGAGGATTTTTTTTGTTCAAAAGAAGTCTGTCACTTCTGTTGAATAAAAAAAGCCTCCGGCGGATGCTACGATTTTTCAAAGGAAA
>NZ_JBALOX010000079.1:0-8661 GCF_036965165.1 Bacillus sp. JJ1521
ATCAATCACAAACACTTCTTTTCATAAAAATGAATCGAAGTGTTTTTTTATTTTTACCTCAGATTTTATAGATCCTCTACATATTAAATTTGAACATAAATCTTCAGCTCAATCCCTAATTTTCGTTCACAAATATTTCAAGAAATTCTTTTAATTCAGAAACCGCATCGCAACAAAGGTGTAAGCGTATACAGGTTTTTCTGTAAATCAAAATAATCTAACAATTCTATAAAATAGTGTTGACTCCGATTAAAAATGAGAGTAATATAGGCTCTAATATAAAATATATNNATCTAAATTAAGATGATGGTTGTCATGGATTTGGATTATTTTTTATACCTTAGGTTTCAATCGTGTAAAGCGTTTAAGTTTTTAGGTATTAAAGTGGCAGCAATGGCATATTGCTTATAAAGATCTAATATGAAAATTTTCAATATTCATAAACGTTGAAGAGGATAAGTAGTCTTACGTTACGATATCTACAGAGAGCCGGTAATGGTGGAAGCCGGTGTTATCCCGTATGATGAACTCACCTCTGAGTGTTAGCTTGAAATACTTTAAAAGTAGAGCTAACCGGGTGTTTGGTAACAGCTCACCCGTTATCAAAATGAACAACAAACGTTGTTCCTGAGGTGGTCTTATAGATCACGAACAAGGGTGGTACCGTGGAAAGTATAAATGCCTTTTCACCCCTTCGACCAAGAAATTGGTCTAGTGGGTGAACTGGCATTTTCTGTTTTTTATTAATACTCTTTAATACTTTTATTTACTATAAGGAAGGGATGTAAGGAAAAATGGGCGTAAATGCAAAAGTGGAGGAACAAACCAAAGCTTCTACAAAAATGAACGGTTCTCAAATGCTAATTGAAGCATTAAAAAGGGAAAACGTAGAAGTCATTTTTGGATATCCTGGCGGTGCTGTTCTTAATATTTATGATAGTTTATATGATTCAGGTATTTTTCATGTCTTATCTAGACATGAACAAGGTGGAATACATGCAGCTGAAGGGTATGCGAGAATTTCAGGAAAACCAGGAGTCGTTATTGCTACCTCTGGACCGGGGGCTACAAATATTGTTACTGGATTAGCAGATGCGATGATTGATTCAATTCCACTTGTTGTATTTACAGGTCAAGTTGCTTCAACTGTAATCGGTTCTGATGCTTTCCAAGAAGCAGATATACTCGGAATCACAATGCCAATTACAAAACATAGTTACCAGGTAAGAGATGTTAAAGATCTACCAAAAATTATTAAAGAAGCATTTTATATTGCGACTACTGGAAGACCAGGACCTGTATTGATTGATATACCAAAAGATATGACAGTAAATGAAGCGGAATTTGATTACGATCAAGAAATTCATCTGCCGGGTTATCAGCCGACAATTCAGCCGAACCATTTACAAATTAGGAAGCTAGTTGAAGCAGTTAGCCAAGCGAAAAAGCCTGTTATTCTTGCAGGAGCTGGAGTAATATTTGCAAAAGCAGCTATGGAGTTAAGAGAATATGTTGAACAACAAAATATCCCTTTAACACATACACTTTTAGGTTTAGGTGGATTCCCTGCAGATCATCCACTCTATCTCGGAATGGCAGGAATGCATGGAACATACACAGCGAATATGGCATTACACGAAAGTGACCTACTTATCAGTATTGGAGCTAGATTCGATGACCGTGTTACTGGAAACTTAAAACATTTTGCTCCAAATGCAACAATTGCACATATAGATATTGATCCTGCTGAAATCGGGAAAAACGTACCTACTAAAATTCCTGTTGTAGGAGATGCGAAAGAAGTTCTTAAGAGCTTAGTTCACCAAAATGGTAAGCCTGGAGATTCGCAAGGATGGAGAGAAAAACTAGCTGGATGGAAGGCTGAATATCCACTTGTTTACAAGCCTTCAGAGGAAGAACTAAAGCCACAAAAATTAATAGAACTTATTTATAAATTTACAGAGGGTGAAGCGATTGTAACGACTGACGTTGGTCAACATCAAATGTGGGCTGCTCAGTACTATCACTTCACAAAGCCAAATCGTTGGGTTACCTCAGGTGGATTAGGAACAATGGGCTTTGGCTTACCATCAAGTATAGGAGCACAGCTAGCTGATAAATCTTCAACTGTTGTGGCTATTCTAGGAGATGGTGGATTCCAGATGACTTCACAGGAGCTATCAGTTATCCAAGAATTAAATCTTCCTATTAAGATTATCATTCTGAACAATAAAGCTTTGGGAATGGTAAGACAATGGCAAGAGCTCTTCTATAAAGAGAGATACTCACATTCTTTAATTCCTAATCAGCCAGATTTTATGAAACTAGCTGATGCATATGGAATTAAGGGATTGAAAGCTTCAAATGATAAAGAAGCTGAGCTAGTGTTGAAGGAAGCACTTGAATATGAAGGACCAGTTCTTATGGACTTTAGTGTAACGCCTTTAGAGAATGTATACCCAATGGTTGCAACAGGAAAGGGTCATCATGAAATGGTAGGTGTTAAGCTGTGAAAAGAATCATTACATTATTAGTCAACAATCGTGCTGGTGTACTGAATCGCATCACTGGCCTGTTAACAAAACGTCACTACAATATTGAAAGCATCACAGTTGGACATTCTGAAACTGAGGGGCTCTCACGGATGACATTCGTCATTCATCTAGATGAGGAAACTGTTGTTGAACAAATTACAAAACAATTAAACAAACAAATTGATGTTATTAAGGTTATGGATATTACAAATCAAGCCATTGTGGCAAGAGAATTAGCTCTCATTAAAGTAGCATCCAGCCCTTCTAATAGAAATGAGATTTATAGCTTAATAGACCCTTTCCGCGCCAATATTATTGATGTGAGTAAGGATAGCCTAGTTATTCAAGTAACAGGTGAATCAGAAAAAATAGAAGCGTTATTAGACCTCTTAAAACCATATGGAATTAAAGAAGTTGCCCGTACGGGTACAACTGCTTTCACAAGAGGCAACCAAAAATCTGCTTCTAATATGAAGCCGTATTCGATTGTGTAACAGTGTTAATCACATTACTATATATAACTTAATTCTAACAAGGGAGAGATTTTAAAATGACAAAGGTATATTATAACGGAGATGTAAATGAGCTAGCTTTACAAAATAAAAAGGTTGCAATCATTGGTTATGGTTCACAAGGACACGCACATGCACTTAACTTACGTGAAAGTGGCGTAGATGTAATTGTTGGTCTACGTCAAGGTAAATCATTCGAGCAAGCAAAAAATGATGGACATCAAGTTTATTCAGTAAGCGAAGCAGCTGAACAAGCAGATGTAATTATGGTATTACTACCAGATGAAAATCAACCGAAAGTATATAAAGAAGAAATTGAACCAGGATTAAAACCGGGAAATGCATTAGTATTCGCACATGGTTTTAACATTCACTTTAGCCAAATCGTACCTCCAAGCTTTGTAGATGTATTCCTAGTAGCACCAAAAGGCCCAGGACATCTAGTACGTCGTACTTATACTGAAGGTGCAGGAGTTCCAGCATTATTTGCGATTGAACAAGACGTAACTGGAAATGCAAAAGAAGTAGCACTTGCATATGCAAAAGGGATCGGAGCAGCTAGAGCGGGTGTTCTAGAAACGACATTTAAAGAAGAAACTGAAACAGACCTATTCGGTGAGCAAGCAGTACTTTGCGGTGGTACTTCTGCATTAGTTAAAGCAGGATTTGAAACATTAGTAGAAGCTGGATACCAACCAGAAGTTGCATACTTTGAGTGTTTACATGAATTAAAACTTATCGTTGATTTAATGTATGAAGAAGGTTTAGCTGGAATGAGATATTCAATCTCTGACACAGCTCAGTGGGGAGATTTCGTAACTGGACCACGTATTGTTACTGACAGTGTAAAAGCAGAAATGAAGGAAGTATTAAAAGATATTCAAACTGGTAAATTTGCTAAAGGCTGGATCCTTGAAAACCAAGCAAATCGTCCAGAATTCAATGCAATTAACAAAATTGAAGCTGAACACCAAATTGAAGTTGTAGGTAAGAAGCTTCGTGCAATGATGCCATTCGTGAAGCAAAGACAAGTGAAAGAAGCGGTGGGTGCCCGTGCAGAAAATTAATATTTTTGACACTACATTAAGAGATGGTGAACAGTCTGCAGGAGTAAACTTAAACTTACACGAAAAACTTGAAATAGCTAAGCAGCTGGAACGACTCAATGTGGATGTTATGGAGGCCGGATTTCCAGCTGCCTCTGAAGGTGATTTTCAGTCAGTTAAACAAATTGCTGAAAGCATCAAAAATGTTTCTGTAACAGGTTTGGCAAGAGCAGTTATAAGCGATATCGACGCTGCTTGGGAGGCATTAAAGGGTGGAGCGGAGCCTCGTCTCCACACCTTTATTGCTACATCCCCAATTCATAGAAAATATAAACTTAAACAAACCCAGGATCAGGTCATTCAATCGGCAGTAGACAGTGTAAAATATGCATCAAAATTCTTCCCAATCATCCAGTGGTCCGCAGAGGATGCGAGCCGAACTGAATTAGATTTCTTAGNNTATGGCACACCTGAAGAATATGGAAAAATGTTTACTTATGTCATAAATAACGTTCCGAATATTGATAAAGTCATCCTATCAACTCACTGTCACGATGATCTCGGCATGGCTGTTTCTAATTCATTATCAGCCGTTGAGCATGGCGCTTTACAAGTAGAAGGAACGATTAATGGTATTGGTGAAAGAGCAGGTAATGCTTCACTTGAAGAAGTGGCAGTTGCTTTGCATATTCGTCAGGATTTTTACCAAGCAAATACACGATTAAAGCTGGCTGAAATCAAGCGTACAAGTGATTTAGTTAGTAAATTAACTGGTATGATTGTTCCTCCAAACAAAGCTGTAATCGGAAAAAATGCTTTTGCACATGAATCAGGCATTCACCAAGATGGTGTCCTAAAGGAAAAAACAACCTATGAAATTATCACTCCAGAATTGGTTGGAGTTAAATCTAATTCAATGGTGCTTGGAAAACATTCTGGTAGACACGCATTAAGCAACCGTATTTTCGAATTAGGATATTCATTAGATGACGAGGAAGTTAACCGCGTATTTAAACTATTTAAAAATTTAGCAGATAAAAAGAAAGAAATCACTGATGATGATTTAGTGACATTATTAGTAGATGAAAAGGTAGCAAATGTAGAGGATATGTATCAATTGACTTCTTTACAGGTTCAATACGGTACAAACCAAATCCCTACTGCAACAATTACCTTAACAGATCGCGAAGGTAACCAAATCCAAGAGGCTGCAACAGGATCAGGAAGTGTTGAAGCACTTTATAACACACTTGAGCGTGCTTTTGGTATTTCTATTACTTTAGACGATTACCGAATCCAATCTGTTGGTGCAGGTCGAGATGCACTCGCTGAAGTTTTTGTTAAAGTAAAACACAAAAATGCAGAAAGCAGCGGAAGAGGTTCAGCACAGGATGTGTTAGAAGCTTCTGCAAGAGCTTATGTAAATGCAGTCAATAGACTACTAGCCGTTGAAAAGAATAAGAAATTACTTGAAAAAGTTGGAGTATAACCTTAAAAAATACTATTTTCAGTGTGGATAGGCGAATAAAAGAGGAGGAGTCATAATGAAGAAAAGTATTGCCGTACTTCGAGGTGATGGCGTAGGTAAAGAAGTGACTAAAGGGGCAATCGAAGTGTTGAAGGCTGTTGCTGACCAATACAATCATGAGTTTACATTTCAACACGCTTTAATAGGTGGTGTGGCTATAGACACTGAAGGCACTCCTCTTCCAGCGGAAACACTGGAAGTATGTAAACAAAGTGATGCGGTATTATTAGGGGCAGTAGGAGGTCCTAAATGGGATACAAATCCTCCACATTTACGTCCTGAAAAAGGATTATTACAAATTCGAAAAGCATTGAATTTATATGCTAATGTAAGACCTGTAACTTGTTTTAATAGCTTGCTAGATTCGTCACCACTTAAACAAGAAGTTATTGAAAATGCAGACTTTGTCATAGTGAGGGAACTTACTGGTGGTATTTACTTTGGAACGCCAAGCGAAAGAAGAATAGTGGATGGAGAGGAAGCTGCTGTTGATACTCTATCCTACAAGCGCTCGGAAATGAAGCGGATCATCGAAAAAGCTTTTGAAATGGCAGAGTCACGAAAGAAGAAAGTAACTTCTGTTGACAAGGCTAATGTATTAGAATCTAGCAGAATGTGGCGTGAGGTCGCAGAAGAAGTTGCTGTTTCTTATCCAAATGTAACGTTAGAGCATATGCTTGTGGATAACGCGGCAATGCAGTTGATCCGAAATCCGAGACAATTTGATGTAATCGTAACTGAGAATATGTTTGGTGATATTTTAAGTGATGAGGCTTCAATGTTAACTGGTTCACTTGGAATGCTTCCATCAGCAAGTTTATCAACAGACGGTCCAAGTTTATATGAGCCAATCCACGGCTCTGCACCAGATATCGCTGGTAAGGATATCGCGAATCCAATCGCAACCATTTTATCTGCTGCTATGCTGTTACGTTTATCATTTGGATTAGAAGAAGAAGCAAAAGCAGTCGAAAAAGCGGTTGATGATGTATTAGCTGCTGGTCACCGCACTGCAGATGTCGCACAAACACAACAACGAGCCATTTCAACAACTGAAATGGTGGAAAAAATTAAAGAAGCCTTAGTTGAAGACGGGGCGATTTCAAATATTATGTCTGCTTATGCATAAGCCATCTTAATGTGTAGTAAGACTTAGATAGCTCGGTGTAAACCGAGCTTGTCTTTTCAAAAAAGTGAAAAAGGAGGATGAAGATACGAATGGCACCGAAAACAATTATTGAAAAAATATGGGATCAGCACATTATCAATCATGAAGAGGGGAAACCAAGTCTACTTTATATTGACCTTCATCTTGTCCATGAAGTAACTTCTCCGCAAGCCTTCGAAGGGTTACGTTTAAAAAATAGAAAAGTTAGAAGACCAGATTTAACTTTTGCAACTATGGATCATAACGTTCCTACAACAAGTGATCGCTTCCAAACAAAGGATGAAATTGCTGCAAAACAAATGAGCGCATTAGAAAAGAACTGTAAGGAATTTAATGTTCCACTAGCTGACCTATACAGCCCTGAACAAGGGATTGTGCACGTTATTGGACCTGAACTTGGCTTAACCCAACCAGGAAAAACGATTGTATGTGGTGATAGTCATACGTCTACACATGGTGCATTTGGAGCGTTGGCATTTGGAATTGGGACAAGTGAGGTTGAACATGTTCTTGCAACCCAAACTTTATGGCAACAAAAGCCTAAAACCATGCAGGTTAATGTAATCGGAAACCTTGCTCCTGGTGTTTATGCAAAGGATGTTATTTTATCGATTATCCGCAAATTTGGTATTGATTTTGGAACAGGACATGTTATTGAATATACTGGTGAATCGATTAGAAGCATGTCTATGGAAGAAAGAATGACGATTTGTAATATGTCCATTGAAGGTGGAGCAAAAGCCGGTTTAATTAGCCCGGATGAAACGACATTCGCATACTTAAAAGGAAGAAAACATAGCCCGGCTGGAGTTGATTTTGATGCGTCCGTTGAAAGATGGAAGCAACTTGCAACTGATGAAGGTGCAGTTTTCGATACAGTTTTAGAAATTCATGCAGAAGAAATCTTACCAACTGTTACATGGGGTACAAACCCATCTATGAGTGTAACAATTGAAGATACAGTTCCATTCCCAGAGGATTTCAAGAAGGAAGTTGACAAAAGATCTGCCGAGCGTGCCTATGAATATATGGATCTTGCACCAGGCACTCCAATTAACGAAATTGAAATCCAGCATGTCTTTATTGGTTCTTGTACAAACTCACGTATTGGTGACCTTCGTGAAGCTGCTGACATTATTCGTGGCCAAAAGGTATCACCTAAAGTACGTGCTTTGGTTGTTCCAGGTTCACAGCAAGTTAAGCTACAAGCAGAAAAAGAAGGTCTTGCAGATGTATTCCGTGAAGCAGGCTTTGAATGGCGCGATGCTGGATGCAGCATGTGCTTAAGTATGAACCCTGACGTAGTTCCTGCTGGTGAAAGATGTGCTTCTACATCTAACCGTAACTTTGAGGGTCGACAAGGTAAGGGAGCTCGTACACACTTGGTGAGTCCAGCGATGGCAGCAGCTGCCGCAATTCATGGGAAATTCGTAGATGTTCGTAAAATAGAGAAAGTCGCGGCAGGAAGGGAGGCATAATCATGGAACCATTTATCACTCATCAAGGTAAAGTTGCAGGAATGGATCGAAGCAATGTTGATACAGATCAAATTATTCCAAAGCAATTTTTAAAGAGTATTGAACGCACAGGGTTTGGAAAATATGTCTTTTTTGATTGGCGCTTTGAAGCTGATGGAAGTCCAAATCCAAATTTTGAATTAAACCGTAAAGAAAACGAAGGTGTATCCATCCTAGTTGCGAATGAAAACTTTGGATGTGGCTCTTCACGTGAGCATGCGCCGTGGGCATTACATGATTATGGATTTAAAGCAGTCCTAGCTCCTTCCTTTGCAGATATCTTCTATAATAACTGCTTAAAGAATGGAATGCTTCCAATCGTTTTAGAAAAAAACATAATTGAGTATCTATTAAAG
>NZ_JBALOX010000080.1:0-4685 GCF_036965165.1 Bacillus sp. JJ1521
GTGTAAGGCCAACACTTCTTTTTCGGACAGTTTGGTGAACTGATTTAGCGTGACATACCCTGCCCCATGTAAAGCACGTAATGCCGGTTTACTTAATTTTAACTCGTCTATTTCTGTCAATAGAATCTCTCCTTCTCATCTTCGCTTTTCATGCATATACTTCATCCATTTTCTCTGTTTATGGGAAAAAATAATATAACCAACCCCAGCAATAGCCGCTAACCCCACTGCAAGGTAAATGATCGTAGTGTGCGAAGTGAATATACCACCCGCAATCCCAACAATGCCTAGAATGGATATCTGGAATAGGTGTTTTTTATTATTTTCATAAATCGTAAATTGGAATTCTCTTCTTTGTTCAATTTCTTTTAAATCCTCTAATTTTTGAGGCATCTGTAAAAATTCTTGGACCGAGTGAAACATCTTAAACACTGGCTGAGCTTGAATCCATTGCCAAACAAATGACCATTTTTGATTTCCTGCTTTATTTAACCAATTCATAAACACAGGCTTAACCAAATCTAAAATCTCATCCTCAGAGATTAAGTTGAGAATAATTCCTTCGATTGCAACGAAGGATCGACCTAAAAAGACAAATCGAGTTGGAACTTGAATCGGGAGTGCTTGAACGATATCATTCATTTCTCGTTTAATTGCAAAAGGGTCTATTTCCTTTACTTGAGACAAATCAAAAGCCATCAAGTCCTTTAATAGTTTCTCCATCATACGATGATCAGTTTCAGGTAATAAAAATCCTAGTTGCAATAAACAATCAACGGCTTTTGAATAATTTTTTGTTAGAATACTCTCAATTAAACCTTGAAAATTTTTAGCATCCTTTTTTGAGATTTCTCCAACCATCCCGAAATCAAGTAGAATGATTTTTCCTTCCTTTGAAAGCAGTACATTACCCGGATGAGGGTCTGCATGGAACATACCAGGCTCGAGCCATTGGGGAAGGAAAAGTTCTATCAAATTCTTGGCAATTCTTTTTCGGTCAATTGATTGTAATTGATCAGTAACAGAAATTTTGATACCGTCTACCCATTCCATAACAAGGACCTTTGATGTACTGTATTCTGGGTAGACCTTCGGGATTTCAATACCATCCATATTCTTGAAACGTTCTTTAAAAATCTCAAGGGTTTGTAACTCCTTGGTATAATCTAGCTCCCTTTCAATCACTTGTTTGATTTCCTTAAACAAAACCTTAAAATTGATAAACCCTTTCGGAACAGGTACAAAACAGTCAGCAAACCAAATAATAATCGCCATTGTGCGGAAATCCGTTTTAAGAATAGATTGGATATACGGTCTTTGGACTTTAATTGCAACTTTTTCTCCGCTTTTTAAAACACACTGATATACTTCTCCAATTGACGCAGAAGCAATTGCCTCTTTTTCGATTGATTGAATAATACCATGAATGGAGGTCCCCCACTCCTTATTAAGAATTTCCTCAATTTCGCTCCAATCTGAAGACGGAACCTTATCGGTTAGATCTTGTATTTGCTTTACAAAAGGTGTAGGAAGCAAATCAGACCTGGTACTTAAAATTTGTCCAACCTTAATAAGTAGACCTTCCAATTCAAACAGCGTTTTACGAAACCTAGCACCAATTTCCTCCCATAGTTTATCCCATTCAGCTTGTGGCATTTTGCGAAACTTATACCAGTAGATTTTCAAGAAAATCACTAAAGCCATTGAAAGAACCTTTGTCATCCGAACAAGCTTATTATTCCTCATTTAGAAATCACCTATTTCTCAAACGTTTCCTACTAAATACTTCAATAAAAAAAGCATTTCTCCTTTAAAAAAAGAAATGCTTTTAGGTGTTTTTAAATTTTAAGATGTTGAACATTCGACTGAATTTCCAACGGTAATCCAACATAGTTTTCCGCTAGACTTGTCATGGCTGCTCTAGAAGAAATCAGATAATCTAATTCTGCTAGCTGGATCCCATATTCGAAGCTACTATGTTCAATGTTTCGGTGCAGCATTGTCGTCATCCAATATGAGAATCGTTGCGCTTTCCAAATCCTTTGAAGACAAATTTCTGAATACTGATCAAGCGTTTCTTCTTTTCCCTCTTGATAGAACTCACTAATTCCCTTAGCCAATACTTGGATATCAGCAACTGCTAGATTAAGTCCTTTCGCGCCAGTTGGCGGAACAATATGGGCTGAGTCTCCAGCTAAAAACAATCTTCCATATCTCATTGTTTCGCACACAAAACTTCGCATCGAAACAATGTTTTTTTGAATAATGGGACCGTCTTTCAAACTCCAACCATCCATGTCTACTCTTGCATGAAGTTCTGACCAAATTCGGTTATCAGACCAGTCATTAATATCGTCTTTTGGATCGACTTGAATATAATAGCGTTGAATCTCGGGAGACCTCGTACTAATTAAGGCAAAGCCTCTTTCATGATTTGAATAAATTAATTCTGGATTTGATGGTGGTGCCTCTGCTAAAATTCCAAGCCATCCAAATGGATAAACCTTTTGTTTTTCAACTTTTATGCTGTCAGGTATGGCTTTTCGACTTGGACCGTGAAAACCGTCACACCCTGCAATAAAATCACATTCAATTTCCTCAAGTTCTCCTCCAGCCTCACTGCGAAACTTGATTTTCGGTTTGGTCGTTTCAAGCTCATGCAAGCTCACATCACTGACATTGAAATAAATTTGCCCACCGGCTTCTAATCGTGCCGCTACTAAGTCTTTAATTACTTCATGCTGGGCGTATACCATAATCTTTTTTCCACCGGTAAGTTCTGTGAAATCAATGCGATGCCTATTTCCTTTAAATTGTAACTCGATTCCCTCGTGGACATGACCTTCTTTCATCATTCTCTCCCCGACACCAATCGCATTCAAGAGGTCAACGGTACATTGTTCTAATACTCCTGCACGTATGGTTCCTTCAATGTCCTCACGGGATCGTGACTCTAGAATAATAGAATCGATACCTTGTAAATGTAATAAATGAGACAGCATTAATCCTGCTGGGCCTGCCCCAATAATCCCCACTTTCGTTCTCATGCTCTCACCCCTTTTCTGTTTGATTTATTTTTTACTTTACATATTCACTCTCATCTATTTGAGTAACATCTGGGATTTTTCTTAGACCAAAGGTAATAACAGCATTCCAGCTACCAGAAGATTGGCCTTCTGCTAGATAAGCAGGTTCGGCATTTTCGTCAAGAATGCTCAAGAGCATAGCAAGGTGACGCCCTCCAGATTCTACTCTTGCAAACCGTGCATATTCTGGAAGCATGGCATACGCTGCCTTATAGTCTTTATTCATCACAAATTCAACAAATTGCTTATCCATCGCATGTTCTGTAACAGTTGGTATATTGTGTCGCCCCCTAACTAAATTATGAGATAGGGCTCCGCTTGAAATAAAAACAATCCTTTTCTCACTTTCTCGTAAAACTTTACCAATCACTTGCCCCCAATTATGGGTTTCTTCAAGGGATGCTGCCAATGTGACAGATAAATTGATGACCGGAATATCTTCATCTGGAACTAGGTAGCGTAATGGGACCACACTGCCGTAATCCCAAACAAAATACGGATCATGCACCCCTTGAACCTCAAGGCCAGCCACTTCAGCTGCGCTTACCAATTCCTTCGCTAAATCTTCATCACCCGGATAATTGTATGGAACGTCCTTAATCAAATCGGGTGCTTCAAAAGCAGTTAGAATTCCTTTATGAACCGGCGTGCAATCTACATAATGAAAGAATGTTGAAGGCCAGTGACACGAAACTAGTACAATAGCATCTGGCTTGATCTCCTTTAGTTTCTTCCCGATTTCATTCATGGCTGAGGCCATATCCTTTTGGAACTCGGGTACTAGTTCTTGATGACACATACTCGGAACATGTGGTGCTAGCATGCTAAATTCAATTGTCATCCCAATTCTCCTCCTAAATTAAGTTTATTCAAAGCTAACAAGCCGTTCGGCAAACGTTTTCATTATATGTGAATATGGGGAGGCAAGCTATTAATCTTGCATCCCCTTTTATCAAATGCGCCTTGGCGTATTTGCGCCCGATTTTTTTCGAGCAAGCTCGAAAAGTTTCCTCTGAAAAATCGTGGCATCTGCCGAAGGCTTTAACTTTATTCAGGAGTTTAAACCCCGACTGAATAAAGTTAAGTTTTATTTTCCCATCGGTTCTCCAGCTTTTCCCCAATGAGTTTTTGGAATTTCAGTTACAAGCACTCGAATTGTTTCCTTATCTGAACCCAAAGTCTCTGAAACCGTGTTGGTTACATTGCGGATTAATTCAGCGACTTTCTCCTTCGGTCTACCTTCCATCATTTGCACGTTTATGATTGGCATAGAACTTTTCCTCCTTAATCGGTCACTGTGAAACTTACTTCACCAAAACCATCAAATTTACCACTCACGATATCACCATGCTGCAACTTAACAGCACTCGTAATCCCGCCTGATAAAATGATGTCACCTTTCTTAATCTTACCGCCTTTAGCTGCAAGCATATTGGCTAGCATAGCGATGGAATGTGCCGGGTGACCAAGGACAGCAGCTCCTGCACCAAGTTCTTTAATCTCACCATTAATGGACAAAGTTGCTCCTACAAGATCAAGCTCAAATTGTTCTGGTTTCTTTAACGCTGTTCCAAACACAACTCGTGACGTAGAAGCATT
>NZ_JBALOX010000081.1:0-1561 GCF_036965165.1 Bacillus sp. JJ1521
CGGCGTGCCTAATACATGCAAGTCGAGCGAATCTTTGGGAGCTTGCTCCCAAAGATTAGCGGCGGACGGGTGAGTAACACGTGGGCAACCTGCCTGTAAGACTGGGATAACTTCGGGAAACCGGAGCTAATACCGGATAACATATGAGATCACATGGTCTTATATTAAAAGATGGCTTTTAGCTATCACTTACAGATGGGCCCGCGGCGCATTAGCTAGTTGGTGAGGTAACGGCTCACCAAGGCAACGATGCGTAGCCGACCTGAGAGGGTGATCGGCCACACTGGGACTGAGACACGGCCCAGACTCCTACGGGAGGCAGCAGTAGGGAATCTTCCGCAATGGACGAAAGTCTGACGGAGCAACGCCGCGTGAGCGAAGAAGGTCTTCGGATCGTAAAGCTCTGTTGTTAGGGAAGAACAAGTATCGTTCGAATAGGGCGGTACCTTGACGGTACCTAACCAGAAAGCCACGGCTAACTACGTGCCAGCAGCCGCGGTAATACGTAGGTGGCAAGCGTTATCCGGAATTATTGGGCGTAAAGCGCGCGCAGGCGGTCCTTTAAGTCTGATGTGAAAGCCCACGGCTCAACCGTGGAGGGTCATTGGAAACTGGGGGACTTGAGTGCAGAAGAGGAGAGCGGAATTCCACGTGTAGCGGTGAAATGCGTAGAGATGTGGAGGAACACCAGTGGCGAAGGCGGCTCTCTGGTCTGTAACTGACGCTGAGGCGCGAAAGCGTGGGGAGCGAACAGGATTAGATACCCTGGTAGTCCACGCCGTAAACGATGAGTGCTAAGTGTTAGAGGGTTTCCGCCCTTTAGTGCTGCAGCAAACGCATTAAGCACTCCGCCTGGGGAGTACGGTCGCAAGACTGAAACTCAAAGGAATTGACGGGGGCCCGCACAAGCGGTGGAGCATGTGGTTTAATTCGAAGCAACGCGAAGAACCTTACCAGGTCTTGACATCCTTCTGACCGCCCTAGAGATAGGGTTTTCCCTTCGGGGACAGAAGTGACAGGTGGTGCATGGTTGTCGTCAGCTCGTGTCGTGAGATGTTGGGTTAAGTCCCGCAACGAGCGCAACCCTTGATCTTAGTTGCCAGCATTTAGTTGGGCACTCTAAGGTGACTGCCGGTGACAAACCGGAGGAAGGTGGGGATGACGTCAAATCATCATGCCCCTTATGACCTGGGCTACACACGTGCTACAATGGATGGTACAAAGGGCAGCAAAACCGCGAGGTTAAGCCAATCCCATAAAACCATTCTCAGTTCGGATTGCAGGCTGCAACTCGCCTGCATGAAGCCGGAATCGCTAGTAATCGCGGATCAGCATGCCGCGGTGAATACGTTCCCGGGCCTTGTACACACCGCCCGTCACACCACGAGAGTTTGTAACACCCGAAGTCGGTGGGGTAACCGTAAGGAGCCAGCCGCCTAAGGTGGGACAGATGATTGGGGTGAAGTCGTAACAAGGTAGCCGTATCGGAAGGTGCGGCTGGATCACCTCCTTTCTAAGGAAACTGAAGTTCTACGAACTTCATAAAAAGACGCTTTGTATT
>NZ_JBALOX010000081.1:1748-4631 GCF_036965165.1 Bacillus sp. JJ1521
TTGATCCGAAGATTTCCGAATGGGGAAACCCACTGCTCGTAATGGAGTAGTATCCTTGCCTGAATACATAGGGTAAGTGAAGGTAGACCCGGGGAACTG
This sequence comes from Bacillus sp. JJ1521, assembly GCF_036965165.1. Taxonomy (NCBI): domain Bacteria; kingdom Bacillati; phylum Bacillota; class Bacilli; order Caryophanales; family Bacillaceae; genus Bacillus; species Bacillus sp. JJ1521. Next base: position 1,848 of record NZ_JBALOX010000081.1, read on the forward strand.
AAACATCTTAGTACCCGGAGGAAGAGAAAGCAAACGCGATTTCCTGAGTAGCGGCGAGCGAAACGGAAGATAGCCCAAACCAAGAGGCTTGCCTCTTGGGGTTGTAGGACACTCTATACGGAGTTACAAAAGAGCGAAGTAGACGAAGCGACCTGGAAAGGTCCGTCAGAGAAGGTAACAACCCTGTAGTTGAAACTTCGTTCTCTCTTGAGTGGATCCTGAGTACGGCGGGACACGTGAAATCCCGTCGGAAGCTGGGAGGACCATCTCCCAAGGCTAAATACTCCCTAGTGACCGATAGTGAACCAGTACCGTGAGGGAAAGGTGAAAAGCACCCCGGGAGGGGAGTGAAATAGAACCTGAAACCGTGTGCCTACAAGTAGTCAAAGCACATTTATGTGTGATGGCGTGCCTTTTGTAGAATGAACCGGCGAGTTACGATCCCGTGCAAGGTTAAGTTGAAGAGACGGAGCCGCAGCGAAAGCGAGTCTGAATAGGGCGAATTAGTACGTGGTCGTAGACCCGAAACCAGGTGATCTACCCATGTCCAGGGTGAAGTTCAGGTAACACTGAATGGAGGCCCGAACCCACGCACGTTGAAAAGTGCGGGGATGAGGTGTGGGTAGCGGAGAAATTCCAATCGAACCTGGAGATAGCTGGTTCTCTCCGAAATAGCTTTAGGGCTAGCCTCGAGTATAGAGTCTTGGAGGTAGAGCACTGATTGGACTAGGGGCCCTCATCGGGTTACCGAATTCAGTCAAACTCCGAATGCCAAAGACTTGATTCTCGGGAGTCAGACTGCGAGTGATAAGATCCGTAGTCAAGAGGGAAACAGCCCAGACCACCAGCTAAGGTCCCCAAGTATACGTTAAGTGGAAAAGGATGTGGAGTTGCTTAGACAACCAGGATGTTGGCTTAGAAGCAGCCACCATTTAAAGAGTGCGTAATAGCTCACTGGTCGAGTGACTCTGCGCCGAAAATGTACCGGGGCTAAACGTATCACCGAAGCTGTGGATTGTTCTTACGAACAATGGTAGGAGAGCGTTCTAAGTGCCGTGAAGTCAGACCGAGAGGACTGGTGGAGCGCTTAGAAGTGAGAATGCCGGTATGAGTAGCGAAAGAGGGGTGAGAATCCCCTCCACCGAATGCCTAAGGTTTCCTGAGGAAGGCTCGTCCGCTCAGGGTTAGTCGGGACCTAAGCCGAGGCTGAAAAGCGTAGGCGATGGACAACAGGTTGATATTCCTGTACCACCTCTTTACCGTTTGAGCAATGGAGGGACGCAGGAGGATAGGGTAAGCGCGCTGTTGGATATGCGCGTCCAAGCAGTTAGACTGGTAAGTAGGCAAATCCGCTTACCGTAAGGTTGAGCTGTGATGGCGAGGGAAATTTAGTACCGAAGTTCCTGATTCCACACTGCCAAGAAAAGCTTCTAGCGAGGTAAATGGTGCCCGTACCGCAAACCGACACAGGTAGGCGAGGAGAGAATCCTAAGGTGATCGAGAGAACTCTCGTTAAGGAACTCGGCAAAATGACCCCGTAACTTCGGGAGAAGGGGTGCTTTTTAGGGTGAATAGCCCTGAAAAGCCGCAGTGAATAGGCCCAGGCGACTGTTTAGCAAAAACACAGGTCTCTGCGAAGCCGCAAGGCGAAGTATAGGGGCTGACACCTGCCCGGTGCTGGAAGGTTAAGAGGAGGGGTTAGCGCAAGCGAAGCTCTGAATTGAAGCCCCAGTAAACGGCGGCCGTAACTATAACGGTCCTAAGGTAGCGAAATTCCTTGTCAGGTAAGTTCTGACCCGCACGAAAGGTGTAACGATCTGGGCACTGTCTCAACGAGAGACTCGGTGAAATTATAGTACCTGTGAAGATGCAGGTTACCCGCGACAGGACGGAAAGACCCCGTGGAGCTTTACTGCAACCTGATATTGAATTTCGGTACAGCTTGTACAGGATAGGTAGGAGCCTTGGAAGCCGGAGCGCCAGCTTCGGTGGAGGCGTCGGTGGGATACTACCCTGGCTGTATTGAAATTCTAACCCGAAGGCCTTATCGGCCTTGGAGACAGTGTCAGGTGGGCAGTTTGACTGGGGCGGTCGCCTCCTAAAAAGTAACGGAGGCGCCCAAAGGTTCCCTCAGAATGGTTGGAAATCATTCGTAGAGTGTAAAGGCACAAGGGAGCTTGACTGCGAGACCTACAAGTCGAGCAGGGACGAAAGTCGGGCTTAGTGATCCGGTGGTTCCGCATGGAAGGGCCATCGCTCAACGGATAAAAGCTACCCCGGGGATAACAGGCTTATCTCCCCCAAGAGTCCACATCGACGGGGAGGTTTGGCACCTCGATGTCGGCTCATCGCATCCTGGGGCTGTAGTCGGTCCCAAGGGTTGGGCTGTTCGCCCATTAAAGCGGTACGCGAGCTGGGTTCAGAACGTCGTGAGACAGTTCGGTCCCTATCCGTCGTGGGCGTAGGAAATTTGAGAGGAGCTGTCCTTAGTACGAGAGGACCGGGATGGACACACCGCTGGTGTACCAGTTGTCCTGCCAAGGGCATAGCTGGGTAGCTATGTGTGGAAGGGATAAGTGCTGAAAGCATCTAAGCATGAAGCCCCCCTCAAGATGAGATTTCCCATAGTGTTAAACTAGTAAGATCCCTCGAAGATGACGAGGTTGATAGGTCAGAGGTGGAAGCATGGTGACATGTGCAGCTGACTGATACTAATCGATCGAGGACTTAACCAAAATCACTTCTAATGAATGTAGAAACGTTATCTAGTTTTGAAGGAATGAA
>NZ_JBALOX010000082.1:0-5990 GCF_036965165.1 Bacillus sp. JJ1521
ATGTAATAAATGATTGGATTGGTGTATATGTAATTGATTACAATTATTTTGAACAAGCCTTATAATGTCTTCATTTTAGAGGTGAAAAATCATGAATGTAATCCGTTACATACATAGTATAAGATAAACAATATTCAGTCAATTATTTTTAGGTAGTAATTATCATTTTTTCCATAATTGGTATAACCTATATTACTTACATATTTTAAGCATATGAAACTTATGAACCAAGTATTTTCTCAACTACCCTAAGAGAAGCAATTGCCTGCTCACCTGTAACAGGGGGTTTAACGTCATAAAGGATCGACTCTATAAATGCATCAATCACTCCTGTATTGGTTTGATTATCATTCGTCTGAATCGACTCGAATTCATACTTTTTTATAGTCCCATCCTTCTTTTCAACCACCAGCGGTACATCAGGAACATGATAGATTTTCAAGATTCCTTTTTGACAATAGATAATCGTGGAATTATCTTCGGAACCATAATATGTCCACGAAAACGAAGCCGTTCCTAACCGACCTTTCCTCGTCTTTAATGCACACACAACATTATCGCAAACCTCAATTGGCAATCCATTTTCATCCACTTTGTCCAAAGCACCATGGAAAGAATAAACGTCTTCAATTTCGTCATCCAATAGGTAATGGATTAAATCAATTTTATGAATGCCTAAATCACCTGCAACACCCGAGTGGGAACGTTCTTTAATAAAAAACCAGGTGGAGTTTGATTTGTTTATACCCCAGCTTTCAGGTCCTTGATGACCAAAACTAGTTTTAAAGGTCAGAACCTCACCTAATTCTTTATTATCCAAAATTTCCTTCGCTTTTTGGTGGGCTTTTGTAAAACGTTGATTATGATCAACCATTAATTTTCTTCTGGATTTCCGTTCTGCTTCAAGGATTTCCTCAGCATGCTGCACACTTATCGCTAAAGGTTTTTCACATAAAACATGCTTCCCACTTAGCAAAGCTTTAGTAGTATTAATATGATGTGCCTCGTTAGACGAACAATCGCTTATTGCGACAATGGCTGGATCATTGAATAGTTCCTCAATGGTTCTAACAGCTTTCCCACCAAATTCATTAGCCAGGCTTTCAGCTCTCTCAAATTTACGGTCAAAAAAGATGATTTCCTCGACATGTGGATTTGCTTTATACTCGGGAGCGTGCCTGAATCTAGTGATTGAACCACATCCGATAATGCCTACTTTAAGACCCACGAATGAAAACCTCCTCTCTTCCTTTTTTTAAAGCCTTAGAAAAACTAACCCATTGTAGACTCCCGAATGATTAGTTCATGGTCTAATACAACACTTTCGACCTTCTCACCCTGAATACTAGTAATCAGCATCTCTGCTGCAGTGCAGCCCATTTTATACATTGGCTGTGAAATCGTAGTTAATGTTGGATTCGTCATGTTTGAAAAGCTAATATTATCAAAACCAACGATTGCCACATCATTTGGCACATGAAGGCAATATCCATTAATTCCTTTTAGCGCTCCAATCGCCAACGTGTCAGAAACAGCAAATACCGCTGTCGGCTTTTCCTCTAGTTGAAACATAATCCTCATAGCTTGAACCCCATTTTGAAATTCAAGTTCCTTTGAGTGATAGATCCATTCTTCACGAATCGATAATTCGAATTCTTTTAAAGCTCGCTCATACCCATTCCTACGCTGTCTTGCATATAAATACTTTTCATCTGAATTAATGAGTGCGATTTTATGATGACCTAATTTAATCAAATGTTTAACCGCCTGATACGCTGCCAATTCATTATCGATGGTGACATAAGGAATACTTCCCCCTACTTCGTACTCACTACAAAGAATGACTGAGTGATTTTCAGCTAAGTCATTCAGCTTTTGCATATTGACAGTTGGGTCCATCGAAATGACGCCATCTGCCAGCTTGTTCTTAACCATATTAAAATAAATGTTTTCTCGGTGTGGATTTGAGTCAGTTTCACAAAGAAGGATATTGTAGTCATTAGCAATTGCCGTATTTTGAATTCCATTTACGATGTCTGTGTAAAAGGGATTTGAAATACTCGGAAGTAACACTAATAACAATCGACTTTCAGAGTTTCGAAGATTTCTTCCTAGCATACTAGGTTCATAATTGAGAACTTTTATCGCATTTTCAACTTTTATTCTTGTTTTTGGACTTACAGACGTAGCATGATTAAGGACCCTTGAAACCGTTGCAACGGATACACCTGCTTTTTGAGCTACCTGTTGAATATTCGCCATTATTGGTCCCCACTTTCAATTCTATTAATCAAATGCGCCTTGGCATATTTGCGCCCAGATTTATTCGGCAAATTCGAAAAATTACCTTTGAAAATCTGTGGCATCCGCCGGAGGCTTTAACTTTATTCAGTCGGGGTTTGTACGCCCACTAATTAGTTACTCATTTTATATTCACCCCGCTTACAGTAGTGGAGGATTTTCACAGAATAAAGTTAAAAAATTGTAATCGATTACAAACATAATTGTAAGTATTCTGAATATTATTGTCAAGATATAACCGCATTTCCATAATTTTATTATTTTGAATATTTATTTTATATTATATTTGCTATAATAGGCTGTAATCGATTACAAAATAATATATTGGGGAGGAAACATTATGAAGTTAGGGGTATTTACGGTTTTATTCTCGGAAAAAAATCTTGACAGTATGCTGGATCATGTAGCTGCAAAAGGAATCGAAGCAGTAGAATTAGGCACAGGCGGCTATCCTGGTGATGCCCACTGTAAGGTTGATGAATTATTAGATAATGAACAAAAGCAAAAGGAATTTATGGAGAAAATTTCAAGCAGGGGATTAATCATCAGCGCCTTAAGTTGTCACGGCAACCCGCTCCATCCTCAAAAACATATCGCGGAGGAAGCAGATTCGATCTTTTTAAAAACGGTTAAATTAGCGAATCAGCTTGGTGTACCTGTCGTAAATACATTTTCTGGCTGTCCAGGAGACCATGAAAATGCAAAATACCCGAACTGGCCAATTTCACCATGGCCCAATGATTTCCAGGAGATTTTAAAATGGCAATGGGAAGAAAAAATCATTCCTTATTGGAAAGAAAAAGCAGCTTTTGCAAAAGAACATCATGTGAAGATTGGACTTGAATTACATGGTGGATTTTCTGTACATACACCTGCAACCTTGTTGCGATTAAGGGAAGCATGTGGTCCGGAAATAGGAGCAAACCTTGATCCAAGCCATATGTGGTGGCAAGGAATTGACCCAGTTGAAGCCATAAAAATATTAGGTCGTGAAAATGCCATCCACCATTTCCATGCAAAAGATACAATCATTGATCAGCCGAATACAAACCGTAATGGTTTAACAGATATGACTGCTTACCATGATATGCAAAATCGCTCTTGGTATTTCCGTACGGTTGGATTTGGTCATGATTCCAAGGTTTGGGCTGATATGATAAGCACTCTTCGTCTATTTGGCTATGATTATGTAGTAAGCATTGAACATGAGGATGGATTAATGTCAATCGAAGAAGGATTCACAAAAGCCATACAAACCCTTACGCCAGTTATGGTGAAGGAATCCGTTGGGGATATGTGGTGGACGTAAGTATTTTAAAGGGAGAAGCAGATGAACGCTTCTCCTTTATTGTTATTTTAAATATTTCAAAGGAATTGGAAACATATTAAGTAGAAAAATAATCCAAATTATTGATAGGCCCCATGCGATAAGTGGTTGTTTCTGATGAATTCGTAACATTGGAAACATCACTATATTAAAAATAATGGACCAGCCTAATGTCCATCCATGATGATGATTAATGAGGTCTAAATATTTCAAATTAATGTACTCCACAAATGAAAATAGAAACACCCACCCCCCAATCCAAAGCAATTTTTTCCATAATCGCTCTGGAAAACGCCCGAGATAGATTAAGGCTGTGGCTGGATAGCAAACAAACATAATTAACAAAGTAATAAATGTATGATTGATGAGGATATTTTTTGCAAACATTGTTTCTTGGTAGGTCCAAATCGAGTAATTATGGAATAAAAAGTTTTTTAAAAGGTCCCCCACTACAAAGAACAAGATGGTAGCATAATATTCTTGCCACCTCCTCCAATCGCCCCATTTCATGGCGACCAAAAGGAATAGGGCGTTATAGACTAGGTGCATCAAATACACTCCTAAACATGTTATACATTTATAATACCCATTTTTTTACATTTAAATAAGACGAATCATAAGTTAGATTCGCCTTTTTGGTATAGCTATTCAGGGCATGCTCCTGTGTTTCGGAATGTGTAAGTCACTTCTCTATTTTAACAGTGAGATATCTTTTAAACGTTGAACAGCCCTTCTCAAGGTTTCTTCATTTTGAACTAGACCAATTCGTACATAGCCCTCACCACTTTGACCAAAAGCATTGCCTGGAGTAACAACAATTCCTGCTTCATCAATTAATCGATAGGTAAATTCAGTTGACGTAACCCCAGCTGGCACCTTTGCCCAGATAAACATCGATGCCCTAGGAGCGTCCACTTTCCAGCCTACATCAGCAAGCCCATTCACTAAAAGATCCCGTCGTTTTTTATACGTTTCTCGAAGGTCTTTACTGAATCCTGAAGTATCGCGTAAAGCAGCAATCGCTGCTTTTTGAATCGGCAAGAACACCCCGTAATCAAGATTTGATTTGAGACGGCCCACTGCTGAAATGATCTCCGAGTTCCCAACAATATATCCAATCCTGCAACCGGCCATATTAAAGCTTTTTGAAAGCGAGTTGAATTCAACCCCCACTTCCTTAGCACCTTCTACGGATAAAAAGCTAATTGGTTGTTCTTCAAAATACAGCTCCGAATAGGCAAAATCATGGAGAACAATTATTTGGTATTTTTTCGCAAACTCGATGACCTTTTTAAAAAAGGATTCTGTCGCAAGCGCCGGAACAGGGTTACCCGGAAAGTTCAAAATGATCAATTTTGCCTTTTGACAAACCTCTTCAGGAATTGCGTCCAAATCAGGTAAAAATTGATTCTCTTCTTTTAAAGGCAAGCTATAAGGAGAGGCTCCTGAAAGTGCAATGCCTGCTGCATATGCCGTATAGCCGGGATCTGGGACAAGAATTAGATCTCCCGGATTTACAAAAACCATCGGAAAGTGGACAAGTCCGTCCTGGGAACCCATAACCATTAGGACTTCATTTTCCTTTTGAACGGAAACATCAAATCTTCTTAAGTAGTATTCAGAAATCGTTTCATGCAATTCGTCAATTCCAGTTAAAGAATATCCATATAATAAAGGGTCTTGTGCATGTTTAGTCAATGTTTCAGTGACATAAGATGGTGGCGGCAAATCGGGGCTACCCACGCTTAAGTCAATGATATCATGCCCCTCACTTAGTTTTTTCTTCTTATAGTTTGCTAGTTCATTAAATATCGATTCTCCAAATGCATTCATTTTCTGCGATAGTTTAATTTCCATTGCTGACACCTCAATTGTAAGAATTACTACTATTATAACAAGATTTTGAAAGTTTGGGTTAGGGCTTTACAGAAGAAAGCATCATCTCATAGACTTCTTCAATTTGTAGATTCTGATAATCTCGTAATCTATCTTCTCTTATCCATTCTAAAGTATTTGTATCATTTCACAAAAAGTGTGGGGCACATCGGTAATTCCGACATTTTGTTTTTGATTAAGTTCTGGAGTTCTTCTGTACTTTTCCTTTGCTTCGTTGTGCCATGCCTTGACTGCCTCTTTGTAATTTCCTTATATGAAATCTGATTAGTATTACCCCATTTCTTCCAGGGAACTTTATCGTATTTATGATGATGGTAATACTTCCATGGCAGGATACTCCCCGGCGCATAATTATACGTGCCCACGTTTACCGGATCGTGTACCAACTGACCGGTCTCAGCATGATAGACGACTTCAAAGCGACCATTTGATGAGATAAACTTCACATTATAAGCAGCGTCATAAT
>NZ_JBALOX010000083.1:0-646 GCF_036965165.1 Bacillus sp. JJ1521
GTGGACTAATGTGTATCGTAGATGAAGTCTTTTTAATCATATTATTTAAGATTATTCGGACTCCCCTAGTTGTTAAAGGTCCACCTCGAAAATTAAGGAATAGATTGTTTGTATGTACTGATGCTTTTTCGAGCAATTCCTTGCGACCATTTGATAGATAGTTTGTAAGTGCTTGTTCGGCATAGCTTCCAAAAGGAACATAGCGTTGTTTATTGCCTTTTCCATGAACAAACACAGTTCCTAATGAAAAGTCCAAATCCTCTAGTGTAAGTTTACAGCATTCACTTACACGGATTCCAGTCGCATAAAGCAATTCAAGTAGAGCTTGATNNNNCTTTTGTTCCCTTTTTGGCAATGAAACCAAAGTAAATGGATTTTGAGAAATTAGCTTTTCCCTAAGAAGAAAATTAAAATAACTGCGCAATGTTGAAATCTTTTTTGCAACGGTTCGTCTTGCATATTGTTTCTTATAGAGCTCTGTAAGATACAATCGAACATCTGAATACGTTACTTCAGATAAATTTGAGATAGACTCTCGTTTCAAAAATAAGAAAAAATGTTCAATCGATTGTTCATAATGGACAATTGTATATTCTGAATAATTTTTCTCAATTTGTAAATAATCTTTGAACAACTGTAACGATTT
>NZ_JBALOX010000083.1:669-3157 GCF_036965165.1 Bacillus sp. JJ1521
ATTATCATAATTTAGTAGCCCTTGCAAATAAAAACCCTAATTTTTTTAAAAAATTCTGAATTGTGCAAGAGATCACTCCCTCACTTTCCTTTAAGCATAGAAAGTGGTGAGCCTATAAGAACTCACCACACAAGTTATTTTTGAGGTTCCTCCTTGTAGTCACACTGGGCACATTGGACTTGAATTCCTTTTTTGAGCTTTTTCTCAACTAACAAATTGTCACACTTTGGACATTTCCTTGGAAGTGGTTTATCCCATGAAAGGAAATCACATTCAGGGTATTGATCGCAGCCATAAAAAATTCTCTTCTTCTTGCTTTTTCTTTCCACAATATTTCCTTTATCACATTTTGGACAAGGAACCCCTATTTCCTTAACAATTGGCTTTGTATTGCGGCAATCAGGGAAATTGGAGCAAGCCATGAATTTTCCATAACGCCCCATTTTATAAACCATCGGATGACCACAATTTTCACAATCCACTCCAGCAGGTTCATCCTTAATTTCGACTTCCTTCATTTCCGCTTCTGCAATTTCTAATCTTTTTTCAAAATCTTTGTAGAAATCATCAATAATACTGATCCATTCTGTTTTTCCTTCTTCAACTTCATCAAGGTTATTTTCCATTTTGGCCGTAAACTCTACATCAAGAATTTTCGGGAAGAACTCTAAAATTAATTCATCGACGATTTCTCCAAGTTCAGTTGGTATGAATCGCTTGTTATCTAATGCTACATACCCTCTCTTTTGAATAGTATCGAGAGTTGGTGCATAGGTAGAAGGTCTCCCTATCCCTAGTTCTTCAAGAGTCTTAACAAGTCTCGCTTCTGTATAACGAGGAGGCGGTTGGGTAAAATGTTGTCTTGGATCAATATCCTTAGAAAAGGCTTGATCTCCTTCTTCTAAATCAGGGAGCATCTTTTCTTTTTCTTCAACATTATCATCATTACCCTCAACATAAACCTTCATAAAACCAGGGAATTTAACTTTTGAACCCGTTGCTCTAAAGACAACATCTCCATTAGTTAAGTCAACGCTCATTGTATCCATAATTGCAGAGGCCATTTGACTTGCGACAAAACGTTCCCAAATAAGCTTATACAATCTTAGTTGGTCTCTGCCTAAGTATTGTTTTAGGCTATTTGGATCTCTAAAGACAGAGGTTGGGCGAATACCTTCGTGAGCATCCTGGGTATTTCCACCTTTTTTCTCTTTTCTTTTAGTATCAGTTACAAATTGTTTACCAAAGGTACTTTCAATATATTGTGAACCTTCTTCTATTGCTGTGTCTGAAATTCGCGTTGAATCCGTACGCATATATGTGATTAGACCAACTGTACCTTCTTTACCTAGGTCAATACCTTCATATAGCTGTTGTGCCAGCATCATTGTTTTCTTGGCACGGAAATTCAATTTACGCGCTGCTTCTTGTTGTAAAGAAGATGTGATAAATGGTGGTGCAGGATGTCTTTTACGTTCTTTTTTTGTGACAGAAGTAATGGAAAAAGAGTTCCCTTCAATTGTTGAAAGAATATCTTTTACTTCTGCTTCATTTGTTAATTCTACCTTTTTCCCTTTTAGACCGAAAAATTGCCCTTCAAATTGTACATTTTCTTTTACAAAATCTGCTTTAATTGTCCAGTATTCTTCTGGCTCAAAATTTTGAATTTCTTTTTCTCGGTCAATGATTAGTCTAACAGCAACAGATTGTACTCGACCTGCACTAAGCCCTTTTTTTACTTTCTTCCAAAGGAGAGGACTAATATTATAGCCTACTAATCTGTCAAGAACACGTCTTGCTTGTTGCGCATCGACTAAATCCTGATTAATTGGCCTTGGATGCTTAAAAGACTCTTTAATAGCATCTTTCGTAATTTCATTAAAAACAACTCGACAATCTGAATTGATATCTACCCCTAATGAGTGTGCCAAGTGCCAAGCGATTGCTTCCCCTTCACGATCGGGGTCAGCTGCCAGATAGACTTTTTTTGCTTTTTTTGCTGCTGTTTTTAAATCCTTCAATACTGGGCCTTTACCCCGTATCGTTATATATTTCACTTCAAAATGATTTTTTGCATCGACACCCATTTGACTTCTTGGAAGATCCCTAACATGCCCCATTGAAGCCTTTACCTTATATTTTTTTCCCAAATATCTTTCGATTGTTTTTGCTTTTGCTGGTGATTCAACTATGACTAAATAGTCCGACATGTATCGTTTCCTCCTTAGAGGTTAAAGTATTTTCCGGTTAATATAATCAAATGCGCCTTGGCGTATTTGCGCCCAGATTTTTTTCGAGTTTGCACGAAAAACTTCCCCTAAAAATCTGCGGCATCCGCCGGAGGCCTTAATTTATCTAGTCGAGTATAAATCTCTACTGAATAAATTAATATTTCCAGTAATAATAAATCCTCCATATTATTAAATATTCATAGACAGTTTGTCAAACTGTTATGATTATTTTTACACATTTTTAATTCATTTTTTCA
>NZ_JBALOX010000084.1:0-11752 GCF_036965165.1 Bacillus sp. JJ1521
AATAATTCCATGTTTGGACGTAAAGGACGGCCGTGTTGTAAAAGGAATTCAGTTTGTCGGGCTTCGTGATGCAGGTGATCCGGTTGAACTCGCAAAATTCTACGATTCCGAAGGTGCAGATGAACTCGTTTTCCTCGATATTTCAGCCTCTCATGAAGGTCGTAAAACAATGGTTGAGGTTGTCGAAAAAGTCGCAGCAGAGCTTGCGATTCCATTTACTGTTGGAGGCGGAATTAATTCCTTGGAGGATATGAAAAAAATCCTTCGTGCGGGTGCGGACAAGGTTTCTTTGAATACGGCAGCTGTTACAAATCCTGACCTAATCAAAGAAGGGGCAGACTTCTTTGGCTCTCAATGCATCGTTATTGCAATTGATGCCAAATATGATGAGGAACTGAGTAAGCTGGCGAGTATACACACACGGTGGGCGCAAAGCAACCGATTGGGAGGTTGTCGCTTGGGCACAAGAAGCAATCAACCGCGGTGCTGGTGAGATGTTATTAACGAGCATGGACGATGATGGGAGTAAGGATGGCTTTAATCTAGAATTAACAAGACGTGTAAGTGAAGCTGTTTCCGTACCTGTCATCGCATCAGGTGGTGCTGGAAATGCACAGCATTTTGTGGAAGCCTTCACTGAAGGCAAGGCGGACGCAGCCTTAGCCGCAAGCATTTTTCACTACAAAGAAACATCCGTTAAAGAGGTTAAAAATGTTTTAAAAGAGAAAGGGGTCAATGTCCGATGAACACACCAGACATTAAATTCGACGAAAAGGGACTTGCTCCAGCTATTGTTCAGGATGCAATAAGCAAAGAGGTTTTAACACTTGCCTATATGAATGAAGAATCTCTACGAAAGTCTATTGAAACCCGTGAAACTTGGTATTATAGCCGCTCTCGTCAGGAACTTTGGCATAAAGGGGAAACATCAGGTAATACACAAAAGATTATAGATATGAAGTATGACTGTGACAAGGACGCGATTCTTGTTTTAGTTAGGCCAGTAGGACCTGCATGCCACACTGGAGGCTATACATGTTTTAGTGAATCTCTACTTGGGGAAGCAAAAGGAGTAGCATCTGACCGCTTTGCGATCCTCAGCGAACTTGAAAAAGTAATCGCGGAGCGCGAAGCAGAAATGCCAGAGGGAGCCTATACGACATACCTATTTGATAAAGGGGTAGACAAGATCCTGAAAAAAGTCGGTGAAGAAGCTTCTGAAGTAATCATTGCAGCGAAAAACCGTGACCACGAAGAGTTAAAATGGGAGGCTGCAGACTTAATTTATCACTTGCTCGTCTTACTTCGCGAACAAAAGCTTCCACTTGATGACGTATTGTCTGTTTTACAAAAAAGAAGATAACTTTTTCCTTAGGGTGCTTATCCACAAATAAGCACCCTTTATCTAATCCTTTATTTTCCTGGAAATTTAATAAATTATCCACGATATCCACACTATCCACAATTAAGTCTTCGTTTTTGTGCATATGTCCCTCAAATTCAGTAACCGCACTAGATTATTCACATAAAGTAAAGAGTTGTTCACATCACCCGCATTACCCACAAATTACCATGCATATTTCTTGAAAAGAATTTACTTTTAGCCAAGCAACCCTATGTGTAACAGGTTTAATGTGGTATACTACGTTGGGAAATAATTTTATTCGGGAGGGGATCAAACCCCTCCTGTTCATTTGACTTTTTTGGAGGACCCTGATGGAAAAACAAAACAGAAAAGAAAGACAGCATGCATCAAAAGTAATTCCGTTTATCCAGACGGGAGAATATTATTTTAAAAAAGGATTAAAGGCGTATCGCCAGCATGATATATATAAATCGATTAAACATTTTAAACGGGCGATTGAGCTTGAACCGAAAGAGCCGATGTTTTTATGTCAATTATCGGTTGCACTAACAGAAATCGGTGACTATGTACTATCAAATCAGTATCTTACTAAAATAGTGGATGATCCAAATTTTGATATGCCTGAGTGCTTTTATTTTATGGCCAATAATTATGCACATTTAGGTTTGTTCCAAGAGGCTGGAAAGCATGCAGAATGGTATTTGGATCGTGAACCTGATGGAGACTTTGCGGAGGATGCCGAGGATTTACTAGATCTATTGCGCCTCGAAGATGTTGACTTTGATGATCCTACCAACCAGCAGGATGAACTTATCGTGAAGCAGGAACAAGCGCGTGAATACCTTGAAACAGGAAGATTGGACGAAGCGTTGACCCTTTTGAAGGAAATCATTCGTGAGTACCCGGAATTTTGGTCTGCTTATAATAATTTAGCGCTTGCCCATTTTTATTCAGGCGATGTGGAAAATGCATCTGAGATTCTTGATGAGGTTTTAAGTAAAAATCCTGGGAATCTTCATGCACTCTGTAATTCCCTTGTCTTTTTGTATTATCAGCGTAAAAATCAGCAGGTAAAAGAGCTGACGAAGCGATTATCACTTATTCATCCGATTCTATTTGAGCATCGTTATAAGCTCGGTGCAACTTTTGGGTTAATCGGACGTCATGATCTTGCTTATAAATGGCTGCGGAATCTACATCGTAGCGGCTTTGAAGGGGACGAAACCTTCTATTACTGGCTGTCCTATTCTGCCTATTTTACGGAACATCATGATGTTGCCAAAAATGCATGGAAACGAGTGCTTGAGGAAAATCCAAGTAAAAAGGGTTCCGCTCCATGGGAATCTGACCGTACAAAACCAATAAGTGATGTTCTCGATCGTTGGTTAACCGGCGATTTTATTGAGGAACGCTTATATGGTTTATTTTTAGCGAGCAAAACAAATTCATCTCTGGCACGTAAGGATTTAAAACATATTCAATTTCATGCGACACTGGAGCAGGAATTTGCAAACTATGTGTTTACAAAAAAGAAAAAAACGGGAAAAATTCCGTCTTACATCATTGATGGCTACAATATTGCAGATACTTTATTTACAAAAAATAAACACGATGAATCTGCAAATGAAGAGCTTTATTTAACATGGTTGATGATATACGATGAGGCAGTTAAACGTCAGTTCAATGTGTCTAATTGGGAGGCATGGGCTGCTGCAACGGAATACATTTGGCGTAATCATCAGTCACGGACTATTACACAAAAGCAGGTTGCGGAAAAATATAAAATTTCGAAAGCAACGGTCATGAAATATGTGAAATTTGTTAAAGAACTCCTACACTGAGCATATTAATAGCGGATTTTGTCAGAATTTTATAGGATAGGGGTAGGAAATACTAAACGATATATCAAATTCCACCCATGGAAATAAGGAGAGACGAAAAAATGACGGAAGAAAAAATTTATGATGTCATTATTATCGGTGCTGGACCAGCAGGTATGACTGCTGCCGTATATACATCTCGTGCAAACCTATCAACATTGATGCTTGAGCGTGGGATTCCGGGCGGTCAAATGGCAAACACAGAGGAAGTTGAAAACTATCCAGGCTTTGATCATATTTTAGGACCTGAGTTATCCACAAAAATGTTCGAGCACGCGAAAAAGTTCGGTGCAGAGTATGCGTATGGTGATATAAAGGAAGTCATCGATGGGGAAGAATATAAAACTGTTGTTGCAGGTAGTAAAGAATATAAAGCTCGTGCTGTAATTATCTCAACTGGTGCGGAGTATAAGAAAATTGGTGTACCGGGTGAAAAAGAACTTGGTGGCCGTGGCGTTTCTTATTGTGCAGTATGTGACGGAGCATTCTTTAAAAACAGAGAGCTTGTTGTTATTGGTGGCGGAGACTCTGCGGTTGAAGAAGGGGTGTACTTAACACGTTTTGCTACTAAGGTAACAATCGTACACCGCCGTGACGAGCTGCGTGCACAAAAAATCCTTCAACAACGTGCATTCGATAACGAAAAAGTGGAATTCATCTGGAATCACACAGTTAAAGAAATTAACGAAAAAGACGGCAAGGTTGGTAGTCTAACTCTTGTGAATACACAAACGGGTGAGGAAATGGAGTATGGCGCAGATGGCGTATTCGTCTACGTTGGTATGCTTCCACTTTCAAAACCATTTGAAGCTCTAGGCATCACAAACGAAAATGGTTATATCGAAACAAATGAAAAAATGGAAACAAAAGTACCTGGCATCTTTGCAGCAGGCGATATCCGTGAAAAGTCACTTCGCCAAATCGTAACAGCAACAGGCGACGGAAGCATCGCTGCTCAAACCGCTCAGCATTATATAGAAGAACTATTTGAAAAAATAAAAGCATGATACCGAAAGCACCTCCGAACATCTTCGTTTGGAGGTGTTTTTTTATTTTTGGCACGGTATTTGCATAATAAATTCACGATAGATTTAGTTATTTGAGGGGGATTGCGGGTTGTATGCAGATATTATTATAAAAGGAAATGCGATCTTTACAGGGAATGAGTCTTATCCAATTAAAGGAGCCGTTGTGATCAAGGACGATAGAATCCTTAGTGTGAGCAAGATTGAAAACGTGAGTGATTATATGGGTCCGCACACAAGGGTCATTGATTCAGGTGATAAGCTTGTTTTACCCGGATTTCATGATTTCCATTTGCATCTTGTGTTGGGAAGTATGTTTAGCGAATTCACCACACTTACAGAATGTTCATCAGAAGAAATGGCTGCTCAAAAAATGTATCAATATGCACAAGAGAATCCAAATGAACCTTGGATATTGGGATTTGGTTGGCATCATGTACGGTGGCCAGGGAAACAAACCCCTACCCGCCACTCGCTTGACCAACTCATATCCGACCGACCGGTGTTCCTCTTAAATGAGGAGGCACATAGTGCATGGGTAAATTCAAAAGCCCTTAAACTTTTAAACATCACGAGTGAAACGGAAGACCCACCATTTGGTTTAATTGAACGTGATAAGTATGGTGAACCTACTGGATTTTTATATGAAACTGCTGTAAAGCTTGTTGCTGAAAAAGCCTATCGATTCTCAGAAGAAAAACAGCGAAAATTAATGGATGCTTTTTTAAAAAATACGGCTTTCTACGGAATTACATCAGTAAGCGATATGCTCCCACTGCCTGGCTTTGAATTAGGTACTCCATCCTTCTATGCGACATATGAAAAAAAAGGCAAATTAACAACAAGAATCCACTTTTTATCTGCTCTCGATGGGGACCTGTCGAAGGCAAAATCTTATCGTGAACTATATCAATCCGATAAGTTGCAGTTTTCCGGCTTGAAACAATTTATTGACGGGGTTCCAAATACGTACACGGGTTATTTAATAGAGCCTTATTCAGACAGACCTGATACAAGAGGCGGCATATTGTTTGAAGAAGAAACGTATATGAAATGGATAAAAGAAGCCGATAAGGAAGGATTTCGGATTCGACTGCACGCATGTGGGGATGGGGCAGTTCGATTTGGACTGGATTGCTATGAAGCAGCCCAGAAGCAAAATGGAAAGAGGGATTCTAGACATACGATTGAGCATATTGAGGTTATTCATCCTGATGATATCAACCGTTTTGAGGAGCTTCAAGTCATTGCATCGATACAGCCTGAGCATATGAGTGCTGAATCAATGGAGGGACATACATATCTTGATCGACTTGGGCCGGAACGTTCTCGTTATACATGGCCAATTGGATCGCTGAAAAGAAGTGGTGCACCCATTGCTTTTAGCAGTGACTATCCGGTTGTGGATATGAACCCGATGATTGAAATCTACCGTGCGGTAACAAGAAGAAATGCAGACGGAACACCAAATGAAGGTTGGAATCCACAAGAAAAAATAACACTAGCAGAAGCCCTACAGTTTTACACAAAAGCGCCTGCTTACGGAAATTTCCGCGAGAATGACCTAGGAACTTTAGAGGTTGGAAAAAAGGCAGATGTAGCCATATTGGATAGAAATCTATTTTCAGTAGATGTGAATGAGATTTTAGATACGAAGGTTGCGATGACAATTATGGATGGAAAAATCATTTACACAAGAGAACAAACAAAAAAGCTTGAAGGGGCAATGTGAATGGATAAGAAAATGAAACTAGTCGCAATTGCATTTGTTTTCATAATGATGACATTTTTATCCGCGTGTGGGGGAAGTGAAGCTGGAGGAGCAAAGAAAAAGGATGAAAAAGTATTAAATTTATTTAACTGGGCGGAATATTTACCACAGGAAGTGATTGATCAATTTGAAGAAGAGACGGGAATAAAGGTTAATTACGATGCGTATTCAAGCAATGAGGAAATGATGGCAAAATTACAAGCAGGAAATACACAATACGATATTGCCGTAGCCACGACATTTTTCGTTGATATCCTATTAAAACAAGATTTAATTCAAAAAATGAATAAAGAAAATATCCCAAATGTTAAAAACTTAGATTCTAAATTTACGTCAGCAGAATTTGATAAAGAGGGGGACTATTTTATTCCATATCTATGGGGTTCAGGTGTTTTATTTCAGAATACAGACCTCGTTGATTTTGAGATAAAGGGCTATAAGGATCTATTTAGACCTGAGCTTAAGGATAAAATTGTCTTACCTGATGACCAACGGGGTGTAATCGGGTTAGCCTTACAAATGCTTGGTTATTCCATGAATACAACGGACGAAAAAGAATTAGCAGAAGCGAAAGAAAAGCTTTTAGAGCTTCGTCCAAATATAAGGGCATTTAATACAGAGCCTAAAACGATGATGATATCAGGAGATGTCGCAGCAGGAATGGCTTGGACAGCCGAGGTATTTAATGCCCAAAAAGAAAATCCAGCCATTGTTCCGATTATTCCAGAAGAAGGCCTCATGGTTTTCCATGATAATTTCGTCATTCCAAAAGGTGCACCACATCTTGCAAATGCGGAAAAATTTATTGATTTCTTACTTCGCCCTGAAATCAGTAAAATCATTTCAACAACTTATCCGTACGGAAATCCTAACTCTGAAGCATACAAACTACTTCCGGAGGATTTAAAAAATAATAAAGTCGTATATCCAGATCTCGGGCAAGTTACAAATGTTCAACAAGCGCTTGATATTGGGGAAGCAACACAACTGTACGACCGGATTTATAGTGAATTAAAAGCTGGTAACTAGAGTGTAAATGGTGGATTCGTATAAACGGGTCCGCCATTTTGGCATGTTTTTTGCAACTAATACTTACAAAGATACCAACGAGGGGGAGGATAATGTAATGTCAGCTAACATGGTCGAGCTACGAAATATCAACAAACAATTCGGGGAAACGAAGGTTGTCCAAGATGTTTCATTAAATGTAAAAGAGGGGGAGTTTCTAACATTACTAGGACCAAGTGGATGTGGAAAAACAACAACACTGAGGATGATTGCCGGGTTTGAACAACCAACCTCTGGAAGCATTTTATTAGATGGTAAACAAGTAGAAGGAATTCCTGCAAATCAACGAAATGTAAATACCGTCTTTCAAAGCTACGCATTATTTCCGCATATGAATATTTTTGATAACGTGGCATTCGGCCTTAAAATGAGGGGTGAAGATAAGCGTGTAATCAAAGAAAAGGTAACGAAAATGTTAGAGCTTGTTCGATTACAGGGCTATGAGACGAGAACCCCGGCGCAGCTTAGCGGTGGTCAAAAGCAACGGATTGCGATTGCCCGAGCGTTAATTAATAATCCAAAAGTAATTTTATTAGATGAGCCACTGGGAGCATTAGACCTCAAACTACGAAAACAAATGCAGGTTGAATTAAAACATCTTCAACAACAGCTTAAAATCACCTTTATTTATGTTACGCATGATCAGGAAGAGGCTCTCACGATGTCGGACAGGATCGCAGTTATGAATAATGGATTCATTGAACAGCTAGGTTCACCGACTGATATATATGAAAAACCACAAACTAAGTTTGTAGCAGATTTTATCGGAGAAACGAATTTATTTGAAGGCGAAATATCAAGGTTGGATAACAGCTATGCTTATTTAGATTTTGGTGGTAAGGAAATTGAAGTAAAGAACGAAGGCCTAAGGGTTGGGGAAAAAGTATTTGTGACGATTCGTCCAGAGCGTATAAAAATTGTTGGGGACCAATCCCCGAAAACGAATTCTGTAAAATTAAAGGGAAGGTTTAAGGAGCTTATTTATGTCGGATCAGTTTCAAAAATGGTCGTTTTACTCGAAAATGGGAAGGAAGTTGTTGTGAATGAACAAGCAGCTGGCTCCCAAACACATGACTACATAAATAAAGATATCTATTTAACTTGGGGAGTCGACCATGGGGTTGTGATGAAAGAATAGTTCAGACTGTTGACAAACGCTCGCATACTTCGTTGCTTGCCTCACTCGCCCGCTCATGAAGGCAACTTCTATTCGCGTCTTCCTTCGGCTGCGTGCCTTGTCTGGCGAGCGTTTTCAAGACAGTCTGAATAACAAAAAGAGCTTGGATATTATCCAAGCTCTTTTCAATTCCTATCCATTTTTCCTCATTAGCAATCGTTCTCCGACAATAACGATACCAAGGGTTACGACAAGCATTAATGTAGATAATGCGTTAATTTCAGGTGTTACCCCGTACCGAACCATTGAGAATATTTGTAATGGCAGTGTTGTACTTCCAGGACCTGCGACGAAAAAGCTCACAATTACATCATCCAAAGAAATTGTAAATGAAAGCAGTGCACTAGCTACAATCGCGGGACCTATAATCGGCAAAGTAATAAGTCGAAAGGTTTGCCATTCACTTGCCCCTAAATCCATGGCTGCCTCTTCCACAGAACGATCAAACCCTTTCAAACGGGCTCTTACCACGACGACAACATATGGAATACAAAATGTAATATGAGAAATAATGAGTGTCCAGATTCCTAATGGCATTTTTACCATTGAAAAGAATGCTAGTAATGAAATCCCCATCACAATCTCCGACATGACAAGGGGAATATAAAGCATTCCATCTAATGCTGATTTTCCTTTGAAATGATATTTGTACATCCCTACAGATACAAGGGTTCCTAAAATGGTAGAGGCAATCGTTGAGACAATCGCTACTATAATTGTAATTTTGGCTGCCTCAAGAACTTGCGTATTAGACCAAAGCTTTGCATACCACTCAAATGTAAATCCCGTCCAAACAGCGTTGAGCTTTGATTTATTAAAGGAAAACAAAATCAAAATAAGAATGGGTAAATACAAAAAGGAATAAATAAGAGACCCATAAATGATCGATGACCATTTTGTAAACTTTGAACTCACCTTACATCACCCCCAAATCATCTTTATTTCCTTTTGAAATCCGTAGATAAACAAAGATTAAAATCATTGTTAAAATAACTAAAATGACGGATGATGCTGCGCCAAATGGCCAATCCCTTGCCGTGAGGAATTGATTTTTGATCAGATTTNNCATCATCGTTTTTGCTCCACCCATAAGGTCTGGAATGAAAAAGAGCCCTAAGGTTGGAATGAAAACTAGTAACGAGCCTGCAACAATCCCTGGCATTGTTAAAGGAAGTGTAATTTTCATAAAGGTTTGCCAGCCTTTTGCCCCTAAATCACTGGCAGCCTCTAAGTATGATTTATCAAGCTTCTCAATCGAAGCGTACAAAGGGAGTACCATAAATGGAAATAACGTGTACACAAGTCCGATTAAAATGGCTCCGCTATTGTAAAGCAACGCAAGTGGTTCTGAAATAAAACCGATACTCATTAGGAGATGGTTGATGACCCCTTCGGTACGTAGCAAAATAATCCATGCATATGTACGAATCAGCGAGTTCGTCCAAAAAGGAATAATAACAAGAAACAATAGGAATGTTCGATACTTAGATGGAGAACGGGCAATCAAATACGCAAAAGGATAACCAAAAATTAAGCAAATCACGGTGGTTGCTGTTGCCAGCAAGATCGACATGAGCAAGATGTCCAAATATAAAGAATCAAAGAAACGGGCGTAATTCTCCAAGGTAAACACGTATTCAATCCCACCATACGTACCTCTTGTCATGAAACTGACAACAAGAATTAAAACAATCGGTATAAATAAAAATGCGATCATCCAGAATGTTACCGGGGATAACATCCAGATGGGACCTAAACTCTTTGTCCTCCTCTTTCTCGGTCGTTTTGTGTGCAATTCGACCGGTTGACCTGTTGATAACTCTTCTTTATTCAATTTCGACCCCTCCTGCATGTAAAGCGATTACCTTTTTATTATGCAAGATTCATTCCAACCCTTAAAATATCCGAAATAAAAAAATAACAAGAAAACCCAATGGGGAGTTATGCACATATGAATAACTTATTCATATGTGCATAATGCCTATCCACATCAATCTATCTATACAAAATTCAACTGTAAATTTCTAACTTGGTATGATACTTGCATTATTCTTTTTTGGAAACAAACGGAAACATGTAGGAGAGTGGACATTTTGAAACAAGTTTCAATGTGGGAAGCAACGTCAAATGAGAGAAAACAACGTTCATCCTTATCTGGTAACCAAGAGTGTGATGTGGTCATTATTGGAGGAGGTTTTACGGGGCTGTCGACGGCTTATCATTTGCAAAAGAAAAACATCAAAACAATTGTACTTGAAAAAGGCTATCTTGGGTGCGGTGCGAGCGGTCGAAATGGCGGTCAAGTTTTAACAGGTTTCATAGACTCCATGAGTTCACTTGCAAAGAAAAAAGGCTTGGATTCGGCGAGGCAAATGCTCCAAATGTCTTTGGATTCGATTGATTTAATTGAACGGATAAGTAAGGAAAATGAAATAGCCTGTTCCTTTAATCGTTCCGGTCATCTCTATGCAGCCTATAAGCCCACACATATCGACTGGTTAAGGGAAGAACAGGAGGTGCTAGAAAGGGATTTTAACTATAAGGTTCAGGTTATTGAAAAGAAAGATTTACAAGCTGAAATAAAGACTGATTTTTATCATGGTGGTTGTATCGATGAAAATAGTGCAACCTATCATCCTTTTAACTATGTGCTTGGGTTGGCAGAGACGGTAGAAAAATACGGAGGCACCATCTATGAAAATTCTGAGGCACTTCAAATCATAAAAGCTCCAAATCGTAAGGTCATCATTGAAACCCCAGAAGGAAGGGTAACTGCAGAGCATTTAGTGATCGTTACAAATGCCTATTCAGGAAACCTGCATAAAACCATTTCACGAAGCATTATCCCAGTTGAAAGTATTATGATTGCTACTGAACAATTGCCGGAGGAGCTCGTTTCCAAATTAATTCCAAAAGCTAGAGCAGTCTATGATACAAAGCACATGCTTTACTACTTCAGAAGAACCCCTGACAATCGAATGGCATTTGGAGGGTCTGGCAGGTCATTAAGCGGTGATACGGCCCCACTTTACCAAAAATTAAAAGAAGGAATGGACTCGGTTTTTCCGGAGTTAAGTAAGTATAAGGCTGAATTTTGTTGGAGCGGGAAGGTTGGGTTTACGAGAGAAATGCTCCCGTACATTGGTCAGCTCGAGGATGGGACTCACTTTGCTTTTGGCTATGCGGGTCACGGTGCCGCAATGTCGACATTAATGGGCAAGCTTCTAGCAGAAAATATCCTCTCTGAAAACAATGGCAAAAATCCTTTTGAAAAAAATGATTTGCGCCCCATTCCGTTTTATAGCCAGCATGGGAAAGTAGTTGGGCTAATGAAGTATTATTTTAAAGTTAAAGACGCCATCTCATAATAGGTTCAATAAATGCGTGCATATAATAGTAATGAATTCGAAAGAAAAAGCATTTAAATATAAGTTCAAAAAGGAGGGGGAAAAGGACCGCGTCGAC
>NZ_JBALOX010000085.1:0-4707 GCF_036965165.1 Bacillus sp. JJ1521
AGGAGGAATAGTAAATGAAAAAATATATCAAAATCGCAGCGGGACTTGCTCACGTAAACTATGGTCATATAGCAGCAATTGTAAAGGAAGCATCAGATGCTGGAGCTGATTATATTCATTCAGACGCAGCTGATATGTACGATTTGAGAAATATGCAGTTAATGGGAGGACACCAAATTATTGAAGGTATTCGTCCTGTAACAGATAAGCCAATCGAATGTCATATCTACACTCGCGAATGCGATCGCTTATTTATTGAAAAAATTGCAGCTGCTGGAGCAAATATGTTGATTATTCCCGCAGAGCAATTCCTCGGTGCACCTTTAGCTTACATTATCAATTATTGCAGAGAGTTCGGCATTAAGGTTGGATTAACGATTGGCTGTTACACACCATTATCATTTGTAGAAGAAGCAATTTATGATATTGATCGTCTACACATCGTTGTACATGGAGTTGATGAAACAGATGGCAAAGACAATTGGGGCTGGAGAAGATCTTCTCTTGATTTAGTTAAAAGAGCAAGAAAACTAATCAATGAAAAAAATCCAAAATGTGAGCTTGCAGTTGATGGTGGTTTAAGAGCAGATAATTTAGCAGAAATGGTTGGTGCTGAACCAGACGTTATTATTCTATCATCTGGAATTTTTAAATATCCCGAGGGAATTACTGCAGGAGTAAAGGCATGTCGAGAAGCGATTGATAAGGCAAGTATTGAATATTTCGGCGAATAAATTTAGGGGGAGACAAAATGGAGTTTTCATTTTATTCACCTGTACGAATACATTTCGGTTCTGGTAAACGTAAAGAAATAGGAAATCGTGCAAAAATATACGGGGAAAAATGTTTAATCATTCGAACACCGATTCGAAATTCAGAACGCGAGAAATACTTTAACGAAATTACTGGAAGTTTAAATGAAAATGGTATCGATTATACCGTCTTTGATCAAGTCAAGCCTAACCCCACTACTAGTATTGTAGATGAGGCGAAAAAGCTTGCAATCGAAGAAAAGGTAGATTTCATTCTTGCTTATGGTGGAGGTTCTTCCATAGACACAGCAAAAGCAGTTGCCTTGAGAGGATATAATCCAGAGTTTACATGGGAATTTTGTTTTAACGAATGCTCAAATCCATTCGAAGATAAGGATGAAACAATCAAAGCAATTCCCATTTTAGCGATTACGACAACTTCAGGAACTGGCTCTCATGTAACACAAGCAGCTGTTATTTCGGATACAGAAAACAACGATAAATTGACGCTTTTTCATTCTAGTTTATTTCCGAAAGAGAGTTTCGTAGATCCCGAGTTAATGGTATCTGTACCTAAGCATGTCACTGCAGTAACAGGATTTGATGCGTTAAGTCATGCAATAGAAAGTTATTTAAATCCGCGTGCCTCATTATATTCAGAGACACTATCCTTGCAGTCGATATCGTTGATTGCACAAGTATTACCGAATGTTATTCACGATCTAGGTAACCTTAAGTATCGTGAAAAACTCGCCTATGCAGATACTTTATCAGGCATATGCTTGTCAAATGCTGGGGCAGAGGCTCCCCATCCAATCGGTGAAATAATTAATGGGTATTATCCTGATTTAGCTCATGGAGAAACATTAGCGTATGTTTATCCATCTTTTATGAAACATGTCAGTCAGATTAAACCAGAAAAGGTAGAAACCTTGCTTACTATTTTGAAGGAATTTGTACCAACTGGGGAATTTTTATTGGGACAAAAAGCATTTGAATCGATGAAAAACTTCCTAAAAGCGATTGAACTGACTGACGAATTGGCAAAGATTGAA
Organism: Bacillus sp. JJ1521; assembly: GCF_036965165.1. Classification (NCBI taxonomy): domain Bacteria; kingdom Bacillati; phylum Bacillota; class Bacilli; order Caryophanales; family Bacillaceae; genus Bacillus; species Bacillus sp. JJ1521. The sequence continues at coordinate 1,808 of NZ_JBALOX010000085.1, forward strand.
ATCGAAGAAGAAAAGCTAGTCCAAATGAAAGAAAAACTAGTCTTTAATCTTCCTTTAACAAATTCAAACCAGCTTCAAGAAATTCTAGTTAGCAGCTTGTAGGTTCTATTTTTACTATGATAAAGAATTGAGGGGAAATGGATGAAATACCTTATTGATTCAGCAAATCAAGTAGAAATTGACCAGTCACTAGAGATGGGCATTTGCGGGGTAACCGCAAATCCCTCCCTATATGCAAAGGAGAATGTCAATTTTTATGAATTTTTAAGGATAAACAGTCAAAGAAATTGTTTATTAACTGCTGAAGTAATTGGAGACAGTGCGGAGGATATGCTGTACCAAGCAGAAAAAATCAATGAAATCTCGAATGATATCATTATCAAATTAAATTATTCTGCATCAAGTTTAAAAGTGGCAAAGAAGCTAAAGGAAAAAGGGATAAAAACCGCAATGACTCTTGTGTTTGACCAAAACCAAGCAATGTTATCTGTATCAGCTGGGGTATCCTATTTGTTTCTCTTTGTAGCTAGAAATGAGGAAATGGGAGTAGACGGGTTAGAGTTTGTTAAGGATGTTTCGGCAATTATCGATTCTAAAGGCTATGGTGTTGAAATCGTAGCTGCAAGTATTCGGACGAAATATCAACTTCAACGTGTTGCACAGGATGCAGATTATATTGCAGTTCCATACAAATTAATTAAAGAAAGCTTCCAGCATCCGCTAACGATTGCAGGTGCAAAACAATTTGAAAAAGATATGAAGAGTTGTTTCGTATGAATATGGAGGTGATTAACGCAAGTAATATTGTCTATTCCTATTATGAAAAACTTCAACAGTACGAGGAGGAGTTGTTTCAGGATTTGGCAGATTTAGTGGCCATTCGATCTGTATTAGATGAACAGACATCTGGAAAAGATGCTCCTTTTGGAAAAGGCATCCGCGAAGTTTTTGACAAAATGCAAGAGATTGCAAGAAGAGATTCTTTCCAGATTACGGATTTTGATGGCTATGCACTGCATATTGAACACGGCAGTGGAAAAGAAATTGTCGATGTCAAACGCGCTGAAAGACTTGGTGTTTTAGGGCAAACCGATTTAGAAATTGATGAAAAAACAGGTCAAATAAAGGCACTTATTATTCCATCATTAAAATGGTTTGGTTTGAAAAGGCAAGGAAATGAAGTGCGGGTCTCATGGCAGCATATTCGTAAAATCGGAACTGATATGATCATCATTGATATTCCAGACGAATATGGCTCAGAGGAAACTGAATAGAAAAGAAGTCAACCCACGGAATATTTCCGTGGGTTTTTATATTTTTATGAAAAAAATGTTATCCTAAGCAAATTTTATCTTGTTCATTCACCTATTTTAGTAATGCCTCATAGTATGGTGGAGTAGATAAAATTTGGTGATTTTATTAAACGCAAGAAGGATCTTGATTGAAAATTAAAGCAAAAGATCGCTTAAGTGAGGCTTTCATTAACTCATATTCACTCGAGTTTGATTTTTGGTAAAAGAAGGTGATAAAACGTATGTTAACCGATATGCATGTTGCAATCATTGGTGGAGATGCACGACAGTTAGAAGTGATTCGAAAACTAATTGAATTAGATGCAAGGCTTTCTTTAATTGGATTTGACCAATTAGACCATGGATTTACAGGGGCTTCAAAGGAACGATTTGACGAAATCGACTTTACAGATATAGATGCGATTATTTTACCAGTATCCGGAACAAACAGTGAAGGTGAGGTTGAAACGATTTTTTCAAATGAAACAGTCGTCTTATCGGAAGAAATTTTATTACAAACACCTGAACACTGTGTTGTATATTCGGGAATTAGCAATTCGTATTTAGATGGATTAATAAATGCATCAAATCGTAAATTAGTACGTTTATTCGAAAGAGATGATGTAGCCATCTATAATTCCATTCCAACTGTTGAAGGTACGATTATGATGGTCATCCAAAATACGGATATAACCATTCATAATTCGAATGTTGCGGTACTAGGACTAGGAAGAGTTGGAATGAGTGTGGCAAGAAGCTTTGCTGCATTAGGGGCCCACGTAAAAGTAGGCGCCAGAAAGACAGAGCATATTGCAAGAATAACTGAAATGGGATTAACACCTTTTTTGCTCTCCAATCTTGCAGAAGAGGTTAAGGATATTGATGTTCTGATTACTACCATCCCACATTTAATTGTAACGGCAAATGTGATTTCAAAAATGCCTGCCCACACATTAATTGTTGATCTAGCCTCCAAACCGGGAGGAACTGATTTTAGATATGCAGAAAAAAGAGGGATTAAAGCATTATTAGCGCCAGGATTACCCGGTATTGTAGCTCCTAAGACTGCTGGGCAAATCGTTGCGAATGTATTATCTCAACTACTTCTTGAGTTATTTCAACAAAGAGAGGGGAACGAATAATATGACTTCATTAAAAGGAAAAAGAATCGGATTCGGTGTTACGGGATCACATTGTACCTATGATGCGGTATTACCAGAGATTATCAGGCTTGTAGATGAGGGTGCTGAGGTCTTACCTGTCGTTTCTTGGACGGTACAATCAACTAATACACGTTTTGGAGAAGGTGCAGATTGGATTGAAAGGATTGAAAAGGTTACAGGCAATAAAGTAATAGATTCAATTGTCAAAGCTGAACCATTGGGTCCTAAAATTCCACTTGATTGTATGGTAATTGCACCGCTCACAGGGAATTCCATGAGTAAATTCGCTAATGCCTTAACAGATTCCCCAGTCTTAATGGCTGCGAAAGCAACTTTACGTAATCAGCGTCCAGTTGTTTTAGGAATTTCCACAAATGATGCTTTAGGCTTAAACGGTGTAAACCTGATGAGATTAATGGCCACTAAAAATATATATTTTATCCCT
>NZ_JBALOX010000086.1:0-2975 GCF_036965165.1 Bacillus sp. JJ1521
GGTCATGGATTAGGATATGAATAGAGTTTATTAGGTGATATTCACCAAATGATATGGAGAACTTCCTTAATAGGAGGACTCAGACAGTAGGCAAGCTCGAAATTGACGATGTATTAAAAAAGAGACCCTTAACATTTGTTAAGGGTTTTTCTATAAAAAAAGGAACATTTCAATTGAGAAATGTTCCTATCGTTATTAATGGATTGTACGATAAACACCGACAACTTTACCTAAAATGGAAACGTTCTTTAAGATGATTGGTTCAAGCATAGAGTTTTCTGGTTGTAGGCGAATATGATCTTTTTCCTTGAAGAAACGCTTTACAGTCGCTTCATCTTCTTCTGTCATTGCCACAACGATATCCCCATTGTTTGCTGAATGCTGTTGTCTTACGATTACATAGTCTCCATCAAGAATTCCCGCTTCAATCATACTGTCACCCATAATTTCTAGCATAAAGATTTGGTCATCATGGGCTGCAAAACGATCAGGTAGTGGGAAGTACTCTTCAATATTTTCAACCGCTGTAATTGGTTGACCGGCAGTAACCTTACCAATGACAGGAACATTCACAACATTTGCAGTTGGTATTGTTTCGTTTGCATCAGTTTGTAAAATTTCAATTGCACGAGGCTTTGTGGGGTCTCTTCTAATCAAGCCTTTGCTTTCAAGTCTCGACAAATGACCATGTACAGTTGAGCTTGAAGCTAATCCAACAGCCTCACCAATTTCTCTTACTGAAGGTGGATAGCCCTTATCTTTTACTTCCTGTTTAATGTAATTCAATATATCCTGCTGCCTTTTTGAAAGCTTTGTCGTCATCTACACTCATCCCCTTACTTTTTATTTCCATTTTATATGTATTAAATTCCCATTGTTCATTTTCGGTTATTTGTCTTTTGCAGTTCGACATTTACCGAGTTTCTTAAGTAGAGTATAGCATGTTTTGCTATATTATACAAACATAAGTTCGAATTTTTGTTGACACAAAACATTTGTTCGATATATAATAAAAACATATAATACGAACAAACATTCTGTGGGAGTGAAAATGAATATGTTTAAGAAATTACAAGGCGGATTTATTTATTATGTTTTATTTGTTTTATTAAGTATGGGAATGGTATTTATCACCGCCAGCTAATAAGCAAAGTGGAATACTTGTAAAAGATCTTTTCATCTAGTACTATAAACTATGATTTTAGAAAAGATTAAACAAGGAGAAAAATTATGCTATCAAAAGATAAACTTGATCGGATCAATGCTCTCGCAAAAAAAGCGAAGTCAGATGGTCTTACAGATAAAGAAAAAGAAGAACAACAAGAGCTTAGGCAGGAGTATTTACGCGTCTTTAGAAGCTCAATGACGAATACCTTGCACTCGGTCACTGTTGTAGACCCTGAGGGTAATGATGTTACTCCTGAAAAATTAAAAGAAAGCAAACGGAAAAGATTGCATTAAGAAAGAATACATAGATTTCTATGTATTCTTTTCTTTTTGTGCATACTACATAAGAACCGACTATTAATTGAAAGGATGTTTGTTTTATGACACACTCAATTACTGATTTGTCTATAGCTTCGATTCGAACACTTTCTATCGATGCCGTTGAAAAAGCAAATTCAGGACACCCAGGGATGCCAATGGGAGCAGCTCCAATGACGTATACTTTGTGGACCAGACATATGAAGCACAATCCTAAAAATCCTCAATGGTTTAACCGTGATCGCTTCGTTCTATCGGCGGGACATGGTTCGGCATTATTGTATAGTATGCTTCACTTATCGGGCTATGACTTATCCATTGATGACTTAAAGCAATTTCGTCAATGGGGTAGTAAAACCCCAGGTCATCCTGAATATGGACATACAGCTGGTGTTGATGCAACAACAGGTCCGCTCGGGCAAGGTATCGCAATGGCTGTTGGGATGGCGATGGCCGAACGTCATTTAGCTGGTGTTTACAATAAAGACTCATTCGAAATTGTAAACCATTATACATACGCCATTTGTGGAGACGGTGACTTAATGGAGGGGGTTTCTGGAGAAGCTTCATCACTTGCAGGTCACTTAAAATTAGGGCGTTTAATTGTTTTATATGATTCAAATGATATTTCCCTAGATGGCGACCTTAATCAGGCTTTCTCGGAATCAATTGAACAACGATATAAGGCTTATGGCTGGCAGTATCTTCGTGTAGAGGATGGAAATGATATTGATGAAATTGATAAAGCAATCGAAGCAGCAAAAGGTGATTTAACCCACCCAACACTTATCGAGGTTCGAACAACAATTGGCTATGGTTCTCCTAACCGTGCTGGAAAATCAAAAGCACATGGTGAACCATTAGGTGCTGATGAATTAAAATTAACAAAAGAAGCGTATAATTGGACATTTGAAAATGATTTTCATGTACCAAGCGAGGTCTATGCGCATTTTGAGGAAACAGTGAAAAGAGCCGGTGAGCAAAGTAATCAAGAGTGGAGCAAATTGTTTAACAATTATAAAGAAAGCAATCCAGAGCTTGGAAAGCAACTAGAAATGGCTATTGATTGTAGGCATCCGGAGGGTTGGGAAAAGACGTTGCCGGTCTATGAAGTAGGTAAGAGTCTTGCAACACGGGCATCATCTGGTGAAGCATTAAATGCGATCGCAAAGAGTGTGCCCCAATTCTTTGGTGGTTCTGCTGATTTAGCGGGATCAAATAAAACAATGATACAAGATGCTGCAGATTTTATGCCTAATGATTATAGTGGGCGCAATATTTGGTTTGGAGTTCGTGAGTTTGCAATGGGTGCTGCCTTAAACGGAATGGCGCTTCACGGCGGACTTAAGGTGTTTGGTGGAACCTTCTTTGTATTCTCAGATTATTTACGACCAGCGATAAGGCTAGCTGCACTAATGAAAATACCAGTCACATATGTGTTTACACATGATAGTATCGCAGTAGGCGAAGATGGTCCAACACATGAACCG
>NZ_JBALOX010000086.1:3070-8636 GCF_036965165.1 Bacillus sp. JJ1521
TAACAAGACAGAACCTACCGACTTTAGAAGGAACGGATGAAAAAGCATATGAGGGTGTTCAAAAAGGTGCCTATGTTGTCTCACCTGGAAAATCAGGACATCCCGCGGCTCTACTTTTAGCAACAGGTTCTGAAGTAAGTCTCGCAGTGGAGGCACAAAAACAACTAGCAAACGAAAATATTGAGGTATCCGTAGTAAGCATGCCGTCATGGGATCGTTTTGAGGCTCAATCAAAAGAATATAAAGAATCCGTTATTCCTAAAAATGTAAAAAAGCGTTTAGCAATCGAAATGGCAACACCACTTGGATGGGAGAGATATACCGGGGATGAAGGGGATATTCTCGGTATCCACGAATTCGGAGCTTCCGCACCAGGTGAAATAGTCATGAAAGAATACGGGTTCTCTGTTGAAAATGTCGTGAATCGAGTGAAGCAATTACTCAATAATTAATGAAAGGGGGTCGAATCCGACCCCTTTTCATATAAACCAATAGTTTCGACAAAACTAGACGATTCTTACTCCAGTTTCAGACAAAAAACACAGACTCTTTCGAATATACTATCATTACAAGGTAGTATTAGGAGGAACGAGTATGAGAGAGTATTACATTTATTTAATAGAAGAAGAATTTGCCACTCATTACTTTGGGCGTGAATCACTAATCTATCATCTGTTTTTAGAGTATAACCAATCCAAACATGAACGGAAACAAGTTTTATTTAAACAAATTGAGTTTATAACGAGGTCGATCCCAACCCTACGCATCGGGCAAAAAATCGAATCAAGCCTAGCTCATTATTCCTACTATCAATGTGAAAGTCTTATTCACACTCTCGAATGGAATGAATTTAATAGCTATGCAATACTCACAATACATAATAGTTACATTCATCTACAGTCAACGGGAAGCTATGAGGCTGAAACAGCCTTTTTTGAAATCCTGCGTAAATATGATCGATGTTTTCTAGCGATGGATTTTTATGCAAATAAATATGGGTGGTTAAATCCGATTAAGGAAAGAAAGTTTGTATAAAGGCTAGGAAAACATAAAACAAATATTGTATAATTACTATTGGTTTAGTACACTGTAATGAGACAACATGAAGGAGGAAGTTTTTGTATGATGCAAATATGGTTAGCTATCGTCTTAATCGTGGTAGCTTTACTTGGTGGCGTTGCATTAGGATTTTTTATTGCACGTAAATACATGATGAACTATTTGAAGAAAAATCCACCAATCAATGAGCAAATGCTAAAAGTTATGATGATGCAAATGGGTCAAAAACCATCACAAAAGAAGATCAATCAAATGCTAAAAGCAATGAACGGTCAAATGGACAAGCAATAAAAGTTGGACAAGCTTAGTTTCAACTTCCATAAAAAGCCACTTTTTTAGTGAAATCTCACTAAAAGAGTGGCTTTTTTGTCTTTCACTATAAATCCCTTTGGTCGACATTTAATTCTACTAAATTTCCATCAGGGTCAGCACAGAAAATTTGTGCAAAGCCACTGACACTATCTGGTTTTTCCAGAACGGTTACATTATTTATGGAGAGCCAGTTTAATGTGTCATAATAGTTTTCAACTCTTAGTGCAAAATGGCCCTCGCGGCTGCTAATGCTTTTATCCTTTCGAATTGTTTGGGATTAAGGTAGAACAATTAGGTGCAGCTGTTGATTTCCAACTGAATACCAGGCACCAGGGAAGTTAAAATTTGGACGTTCAATTTCATGTAAACAGAGAATGTTGCTGTAAAAATCCTTCGCTTTTTCAAGATTTGTTACCGTTATGCTCACATGATGAAGCTCCTTGTAATTTATCATCATCATTCACCTCAATTTATTATTTACAAACAATTATAGTAGAAACTTTGAAAAAATATAATGATTTACACTTATTTCGAATGAAAAGCTTGGTTACATCTTCCTACAATTTTAAAAATTTGGTAAACTATTATAGCACTTATTTCGTCTTTCGGAGGATTATTGGATGAAAATCTTTAAGGATTTAATGTGGTTTTTTAAGCAGGAGAAAAAATCATATATAACTGGTATTTTATTATTGCTTGTCGTTGCTTTGCTAGAGCTTGTTCCACCCAAGGTCATTGGTATGACAGTTGATTTTATTGCACAAGGAACACTAACGAAAGAAATTTTATTTAAATGGCTGGCTCTATTATTTGCAACTGCATGTACCGTTTATATCGTTCGGTTCTTTTGGAGAATCATGATCTTTGGCTCATCCGTAAAATTAGCAAGATTACTAAGAAATCGTCTGTATGAGCATTTTACAAAAATGTCACAGAGCTTCTTCCAAAAAAGAAGAATAGGCGATTTGATGGCCCATTCAACAAATGATTTACAGGCGATTCAGCAAACGGCTGGCTCAGGTGTACTAACATTAGTCGATTCACTTGCTACAGGTGGATTCGTACTACTGACAATGGCGTTTACAATCAATTGGAAGCTCACATTAATCTGTTTGATTCCATTGCCTTTTATGGCACTTTCAACGAATTATTATGGAACACTATTACATAGACATTTTCACAAGGCGCAAGAAGCATTCTCAAGCCTTAATGATAAAGTGCAGGAGAGTGTAAGCGGAATTAAGGTTATTAAAACCTTTGGGCAAGAGGATGAGGATATAGAATCATTCCGAAAGCAGTCTGATGATGTTGTTCAAAAAAATCTTAAGGTTGCAAAGGTTGATGCCCTTTATGATCCAACGATTTCATTAATAGTGGGAATGTCCTTCTTTCTAGCTATTGTGTTTGGTTCTAGATATGTACTTGCAGGAGAAATGACGCTTGGGGAATTGGTTACTTTTACTACTTATTTAGGGTTGCTCATATGGCCATTACTTGCATTTGGCTGGCTGTTTAATATTGTGGAACGGGGGAGAGCATCCTATGATCGTGTCTCAAACCTCCTTGCTGAACCAATGGAAATCATAGATTGTGAGAATGCTAGCGAAACGACACCTACAGGTGATATTGAGTATTCCATTTCTCAATTTTCTTTTCCAGGGGAGTCAAAACAAACCCTCGATGGGATCAAGTTTAACTTACAAAGAGGTCAAACACTTGGAATTGTTGGGAAGACGGGTGCAGGTAAAACGACTTTGTTAAAATTATTAATTCGAGAAATTGAAGGTTATGAAGGCAAAATATTAATCGGTGAAAAAGAGATTAAAGCTTATACATTGGATGCCTTACGTAAGGGAATTGGCTATGTGCCGCAGGATCATTTTCTTTTTTCTGCGACAGTAGCGGATAATATTGCGTTTGCTAAGCACGATGCGTCAATGTCTGACATTATGGAGGCTGCAAAGCTTGCTAATATTCATGAGGATATTTTACAGTTCACAGATGGATATGAGACGGTCGTTGGTGAACGAGGAGTTTCATTATCGGGAGGCCAAAAGCAACGAATTTCCATTGCAAGGGCACTGTTGATGAACCCAGAAATTTTGATTCTTGATGACTCCTTATCAGCGGTAGATGCTAAGACGGAAGAGGAAATATTAAGAGCCTTAAGGGAAAATCGAGAAGGGAAAACCACGTTCATTACATCACATCGTTTGAGCGCAATTCAGCACGCAAATCAAATTCTCGTAATAGAAGATGGCAGGATTGCTCAGCATGGTACGCACGATGAGCTAATGGAAGAGGGAGGATGGTATCGAGATATGTATCATCGCCAACAGCTTGAATCACTTGTTGAGCATGGAGGTAAAGCATGAACAAAATGTCAAATAAAGAACAAAGGCGCACGTTAATAAGGCTCCTATCTTATACCAAATCACATACTAAGGAATTCGTGTTTGCATTTGCTTTGCTCTTAGTTGCAACTCTAGCGGACATCATTGGGCCGATATTAATTAAAATTTTCATCGATGACTATTTAACCCCACGTCATCTCCTGGTCCAACCATTAGTATATTTAGGGGCAATCTATCTTTTTATACATTTTACAAAGGTAATTCTTCAATATTTTCAACTTGTCAAATTTCAGGAAATCGCCTTGAAGATTATTCGTGAAATGAGGATAGAGGTATTCTCAAAAGTTCACAAGCTAGGATTGAAATATTTTGATAAAACGCCGGGCGGAAGTATTGTATCAAGGGTTACAAATGACACGGAGGCAATTAAGGATATGTTTGTCGAGGTTGTAGCCACGTTTGTACAAAATGGTGTATTTTTAATCGGTGTTTTTATTGCGATGTTTTATCTAAATGTTAAACTAGCTTTGTTTTGCTTAGTGTTAATACCGATTATATTTATTTTGATGCAAACATATCGTAAATTCAGTTCAAGGTACTACCATGATATGAGGGAACGACTAAGTCAGTTGAATGCAAAACTCAATGAATCGCTTCAAGGAATGGCAATCATCCAGGTGTTTCGTCAGGAAAAAAGATTGCGTCGTGAATTTGCTGAGATCAATGATGCTCATTATCAAGCGGGAATTAAAAATATAAAGCTTGATGGACTTTTATTACGGCCAGCAGTTGATTTTATTTATATTGTGACGATTATTTTAGTTTTAAGCTTTTTTGGAATTTCTGCACTTGAAAGCCCGATTGAAATCGGAGTCCTTTTTGCCTTTGTAAATTACCTTGAACGATTTTTCGAACCGGTTAATCATATGATGATGCGTTTATCGCTTTTACAGCAAGCTGTTGTCGCATCCAAGCGGGTATTTGAGCTTCTTGATCATGATGAACTAGCACCTCAAACGATTGGAAATGAGAAACCATCGATCGATAAAGGGGAAATTGAATTTAAAAATGTTAGCTTTTCCTATGATGGAAAGCGAGATGTTTTAAAAAATATCTCATTTACAGCAAAAAAAGGTGAGACTGTCGCACTTGTCGGACATACGGGGAGTGGAAAAAGTTCAATCATCAATTTATTAATGAGGTTTTATGAGATAGAGCGTGGAACTGTATTAATTGACGGACATTCGATTCAATCATATGAAAATAACGAATTACGTCAAAGGATAGGTCTCGTGCTTCAGGATCCATTTTTATTTGTCGGAACGATAAAGGAAAATCTTCGTTTAAACAATCCGGATATTACTGACCAGGAAATCTATGAGGCAGTAAAATTCGTTCAAGCAGATCATTTTATCGAAAAACTGGAAAATGGATATGATTATCAAGTTGTCGAGCGCGGTTCAACCTTCTCAAGTGGTCAAAGGCAGTTATTGGCTTTTGCACGTACCATTGTAACCAATCCGAAAATTTTGGTTCTTGATGAAGCTACGGCAAATATTGATACTGAAACTGAAGAAGAAATTCAAAAGGCTCTCGAAAAAATGAGGCAGGGAAGAACGACAATCGCGATTGCCCATCGCTTATCTACAATTCAAGACGCCAATTTAATTTTAGTATTACATCAAGGAGAAATTGTTGAAAGAGGAACACATCAGGAATTATTAGCACATAAAGGATTATATTACAAAATGTTTTTACTACAGAATGGTAGTTTAGATAATGTAGAAAAAGCAGTTTTGTAAACATGTAAAAAAGCCTCTCATGGGTGGTTACCCCTAAAA
>NZ_JBALOX010000087.1:0-8010 GCF_036965165.1 Bacillus sp. JJ1521
GGTCACACCCGTTCCCATCCCGAACACGGAAGTTAAGCTCTTCAGCGCCGATGGTAGTTGGGACTTTGTCCCTGTGAGAGTAGGACGTCGCTAGGCACCTAAAAGATCAACCGTTATGGTTGGTCTTTTTTATTTATCGAGATCGAGTATCCAGAGGGGGTAAAATAAGCGGAGATTTTCCGATTAAATGGAGATTGGAGCTCATTTCGTGATAAATAAGGGGAGGTTTTCCGGTTATGCCAAGCGAAATCTCCCATTTTCGAATTTTTCTAGCCGATAGGCGGAATTTCTCCGTTTATTTAAGCATTTTTTAATAACACTTACTAAGTAAGCGGAATTTTTCCGTCTATTTATCAGATCGGGTGCTTATCCTTATCCTACAACCGATAGTGCGGACCCACTTGAACCTAGATGCTGAAATCAGCCCAAGCTAAAAACGAAAAATGATATACCCCAAACAGCATTAGCGGTATACCGCCGAGCCGAAACATGAAAAAATGATAAACCGTAACCATTCTAATCGGTATATCGCCCGACCGAAAAACAATAAGTGAAATACCGTAACAACTACCCTTATCATATACCAACAAGCTCAAATTTCCTCCCACCACATATCGACAAAAATACCCATTATCAACACACTTCCCTCTATCGATAAAAAGTCCCAATATCTATGTAAAATTTTACACTCGAAAAATAATCAATATTTTATAGTGGTTTGTTAATGATAAAAATATCAAAGTCCCTAAGGCCGAAATACTATTCTAAAAAAGATAGTCTGTGCAATCATAAACTTTTTAGCCGAATCGTATAATTATAGAACACTAATTTTTTCTTCTTATATTAAAGGGTATTTTAAATTACCCATCGAATAGTTTAGTTACAGGATTTTTAGAAGAGGGGGGATGTGACAATGACACAATTTTTTGCATCGTTCCAAACCCAAGAATTTTTAACGATGTCAATTCGTATTTTTATGGCTGCGTTATTATGTGGGTTAGTTGGATTAGAGAGAGAGGTACATAAACATCCTGCTGGATTCCGTACACATTTACTGGTTGGAGTCGGTTCTTGTTTAATGATGCTGATGTCTATCTATGGGTTTCAGCCTTATTTAGAGATGAGTGCTAATGTCCGCTTTGACCCGGCACGAATTCCTTCATATGTAATTAGTGGGATTGGGTTTTTGGGTGCTGGGACCATTTTAGTGAGAGATGCAACGGTTCGAGGATTAACTACAGCAGCATCGATTTGGGTTGTTGCTGGACTTGGGTTAATAATCGGATTAGGTATGTATGCTCCAGCTATTTTAACAACAATTGTGGTTTTACTCAGTTTAATTTTTCTAAACCGATTTGAGGAATTCTTTTTTAAATCTAGAAAACGAAAAGTTGTTCATATCATTATTAATGAGGATATTTCCTCATTTTCAGCAATTCTAAAATTATTTAAGGATAATGGTTTTCGGGTGAAGGATTTTAATATTAAGTATTCCAAGGAAAAAATGGATAATAATTGTCAGTACACAATAGATGTAGAAGTGGCAAGCAAAAATGAACGAATACGTTTATATGAGGAAATGTCTAAACAGGAAATGGTACAAAAAATTTTTTGATTTCGTGTTTAGAGGGGTACCCGGTTTGGAAAGTATAGGATAGTAAATGCTTTGTAGATGATTGCCAACTTTCAATTTTACATGCGAAACAGTTGAAAAATTAGTGCAGTCATTTTATATTATAATTATAGTCAAATATAGTCAAAGTCAAGGTGAGGTGTGGTCATAATGAGGAATATATCTGATATCATTGAACATTATTTAAAAAGTGTTCTTGATACAAGTGATCGATCAACAGTTGAGATTAAAAGAAGTGAGATTGCCGATAAATTTGAATGTGTCCCATCTCAAATTAATTATGTGATAAATACGAGGTTTACGTTAGAAAGAGGCTATTTGGTGGAAAGCAAAAGAGGGGGCGGAGGATACATTCGGATAATGAGGGTGAAAACAAATGACGACTCTCAACTGATTAATCAGCTCGTACGCCTTATCGATAGACGTATCGCTCAAACAAGTGCCGAGGATGTCATTTTGCGCTTGGTAGAGGAGGAAGTTATCTCGAAAAGAGAGGCGAAGATCATGCTGAGTGTAATTGACCGTTCAGTCTTGTTTATTGAACTTCCACATCGGGATGAATTAAGAGCAAGAATGTTAAAGGCAATGCTTACATCCCTTATGTATAGATAATAAAGGTTAAGAAGTAGGAAGGTGTTATCATGATATGTCAAGAATGTAACCAACGCCCTGCGACATTTCATTTTACGAAGGTTATTAATGGAGAAAAAACAGAGATTCATATTTGTGAACATTGTGCTCAAGAAAAAAGTGAGATGTTCATGTTTCCAGGCACATCTGGCTTTTCAATAGATAACTTATTAGCAGGACTTCTTCAATTTGAGCCACTTACAGGTTCAAAGCAAAATGCATTTCAAAAGAATGAAGTATTACAATGTGAGAATTGTAATATGACTTTTCAACAATTCGCAAAGGTAGGTCGGTTTGGCTGCTCACATTGCTATCCAACCTTTGAAAAACAACTTACCCCAATTCTAAAACGTCTGCATAGCGGCAATACACATCATACAGGGAAAATTCCAAAACGAATCGGAGGCTCCTTCCATATTCGGAAAGAAATCGAACAACTAAAGCAAAAGATGCAGGAATATATTTCTTTAGAGGAATTCGAAAAAGCTGCAGATGTTCGTGACCGCGTTAGAGCATTAGAAAAACAACTGAGTGGTTACAATGAAGGGGAGGTTTAATCAATGTCACTTGAGCATTTTATCAATCAAGCCTTAAGCGCTTGGATGAGTCAAGAAGGTCCTGATTCAGATATTGTCTTAAGTTCACGGATTAGGCTTGCTCGAAATTTAAAAAATGTACCCTTCTCAACGGTTTACTCAAATGAAGAGGCTGAGCAAATTGTAGATGTCTTCCAAAAAGGCTTTGCCGGGGAGCATTTTCCCTCAATTGGAGAATTTGAATTATTAAAAATGATGGAGCTTCAGCCCGTTGAAAAAAGGGTACTGGTTGAAAAGCATTTGATAAGCCCACATTTAGCTGAGAATTCTACATTTGGGGCTTGTCTTTTATCCGAAAATGAAGAAATTAGCATCATGATTAATGAAGAGGACCATATCCGAATACAATGTTTATTCCCAGGGTTGCAATTATCGCAAGCATTAAAGGTTGCAAATAACTTAGATGATTGGATCGAAGAACATGTCGATTACGCATTTGATGAAACAAGGGGATATTTAACAAGTTGCCCAACAAATGTAGGTACTGGACTAAGAGCGTCTGTCATGATGCATCTGCCAGCACTTATCCTTACACATCAAATGGGTCGTATCATTCCAGCGATTAATCAACTGGGTCTTGTTGTAAGAGGAATATATGGTGAAGGCAGTGAGGCGTTAGGAAATATTTTTCAAATATCCAACCAAATCACGCTTGGAAAGACGGAAGAAGATATTGTGGAAGATTTAAAGAGTGTAGTTGCACAATTGATAGCACAAGAGCGCTCTGCACGAGAGGCGCTTGTGAAGACTTCCAACATTCAGTTGGAGGACCGTGTATTTCGTTCATATGGGGTTCTAGCTAATAGTAGGATCATTGAATCGAAGGAAGCAGCTAAGTGTCTATCAGATGTCCGATTAGGTATTGATCTCGGCTATATAAAAGATATATCACGAACCATCCTTAATGAACTCATGGTTTTAACGCAACCTGGATTTTTGCAGGTCTATGCAGGTGGGGCATTAAGGCCGAATGAAAGGGACGTCAGAAGGGCGTCTATTATTAGAGAAAGATTGAAACTAGAAAATAATAAGACTACTGACATGGAGGGTGATGGGCTATGATGTTTGGCAGATTTACTGAGCGTGCACAAAAGGTGTTAGCGCTAGCTCAAGAGGAAGCTGTACGTTTAGGACATAACAATATTGGAACTGAACATGTACTATTAGGTCTTATACGTGAAGGTGAAGGAATCGCTGCAAAGGCTTTGCTTGCACTTGGATTAGGACCTGAAAAAATTCAAAAAGAAGTGGAAGCCCTAATTGGCCGTGGTCAGGAAGGGTCACAGACCATCCATTACACACCTCGTGCAAAAAAGGTAATCGAGTTATCGATGGATGAGGCTCGTAAGCTTGGCCATTCCTATGTTGGAACAGAGCATATCCTACTTGGATTAATTCGTGAAGGCGAGGGTGTCGCTGCAAGAGTATTAAACAATCTTGGAGTAAGTCTTAATAAAGCTCGCCAACAGGTTTTGCAACTATTAGGAAGCAATGAGTCGTCTTCAGGGCATCATGGTGGAGGTTCTGCAAATGCCAATACGCCAACCCTTGATAGCTTAGCACGTGATCTTACGGCGATAGCAAGAGAAGGAAGCCTTGATCCAGTAATTGGGCGTAGCAAAGAGATTCAACGTGTGATTGAAGTACTTAGCCGTCGTACAAAAAACAACCCTGTTTTAATCGGGGAGCCTGGTGTTGGTAAGACTGCCATTGCCGAAGGGTTGGCTCAACAAATTATAAACAATGAGGTTCCAGAAACACTTCGCGATAAGCGTGTGATGACACTTGATATGGGTACTGTTGTAGCAGGTACGAAATACCGTGGAGAATTTGAGGATCGTTTGAAAAAGGTAATGGATGAAATCCGCCAAGCAGGAAATATCATTCTATTCATTGACGAACTTCATACATTAATCGGTGCTGGTGGTGCTGAAGGTGCAATTGATGCATCAAATATTTTGAAACCATCGCTTGCTCGCGGTGAGCTACAATGTATTGGTGCTACAACATTAGATGAATATAGAAAATACATTGAAAAAGATGCAGCCCTGGAGCGTCGTTTCCAACCAATCCAGGTGGATGAACCAACTGTAGAGGAATCCATTTTAATCTTAAAAGGATTGCGTGATCGCTATGAAGCTCATCATAGAGTATCTATCTCTGATGAATCAATCATTCAAGCGGTTAAGCTTTCAGACCGATATATCTCAGATCGCTTTTTACCAGATAAGGCCATTGATTTGATTGATGAGGCTGGTTCAAAGGTTCGCCTTCGCTCGTATACGGCTCCGCCAAATTTAAAGGAGCTTGAGCTAAAACTTGAAGAAGTGCGGAAGGAAAAGGACGCAGCCGTTCAAAGTCAAGAATTTGAAAAAGCTGCTTCATTACGAGATTCTGAGCAACGTCTTCGTGAGCAATTAGAAGAAACGAAGAAAACATGGAAGGAAAAACAGGGTCAAGAGAATTCTGAGGTGACAGTGGATGATATCGCAATGGTCGTTTCAAGCTGGACTGGGGTTCCTGTATCAAAACTAGCACAAACAGAAGCTGATAAATTGCTTAACATGGAAGAAATCCTTCACTCCCGTGTCATTGGTCAGGAGGAAGCTGTAAAAGCAGTTTCTAAGGCTGTGAGACGTTCACGTGCCGGATTAAAAGATCCAAAGCGACCAACAGGATCATTTATTTTCCTGGGACCAACAGGGGTCGGAAAAACAGAATTAGCGCGTGCCTTAGCCGAATCTATTTTTGGTGATGAGGATGCAATGATTCGTGTAGATATGTCAGAGTACATGGAAAAGCATTCTACATCAAGATTAGTAGGTTCACCTCCTGGATATGTAGGCTATGAAGAAGGTGGCCAATTAACGGAAAAGGTTCGCCGTAAGCCATATTCTGTTGTCCTGCTAGATGAAATTGAAAAAGCACACCCAGATGTGTTCAATATTTTACTTCAAGTTCTAGAGGATGGCCGTTTAACAGACTCTAAGGGTCGTACGGTTGATTTTAGAAATACGATTTTAATTATGACTTCAAACGTTGGAGCTAGCACATTGAAGCGAAACAAATATGTCGGCTTTACTCTTGATGACGAGAAGCAGGACTATCGAAACATGAAGGATAAGGTAATGGAAGAGCTCAAGAAAGCATTCCGTCCTGAGTTCCTTAACCGGATCGATGAGACCATAGTCTTCCACTCACTAGAAAAGAAACATTTGAGAGAAATCGTTACGCTAATGGCTGATCAGTTAACAAAACGCCTGCGGGAGCAAGATTTTGAGCTTGTATTAACGGAAAGTGCGAAAGACAGGATTGCCGATGAAGGTTATGATCCAGAATATGGAGCACGTCCATTACGCCGTGCAATTCAAAAGCAAATTGAAGACCGTTTGTCTGAAGAGCTATTACGCGGTAATATAGAAAAAGGAAAGAAAATTGTAATGGATTTTGATAATGGAGAATTCGTGATCCATACAAAAGAAGCCGAAGAAATTAAAGCAACAGTGAAATAAAAAAGCAATTGTAAGAGAGGTATACATCAATAGTGATTCATGTATACCTCTTTTTATCTAAGGAAAGGATTCATGATTATGGCAAAAACAAAAACAAAATTCACCTGTCAATCCTGTGGCTATGAATCACCAAAATGGATGGGGAAATGTCCGGGATGTGGCGCATGGAATTCATTAGTCGAAGAAACATTAAATAAACCATCTAGAAAAGGTGCTTTTGCTCATTCAAGTCCCACTGTTCAGCGCAAGCCTTCACCAATCACTTCTATCGAGTCAGTAAATGAACCTAGAATGTATACAACAAACAAGGAATTTAATCGTGTACTTGGCGGCGGAATCGTCCACGGTTCACTTGTTTTAATTGGTGGTGACCCAGGTATAGGAAAGTCTACCTTGCTGCTGCAAGTATCCTCCCAAATAGCCAATCAAAGCAAAGTTTTATATATTTCCGGAGAAGAATCAGTCAAACAAACGAAGCTAAGATCTGACCGTCTCGGGGTTTCCTCTGATCAATTGTATGTTTTAGCAGAGACCGACCTTGAATTTATTTCCCAGACAATTACCGAGTTAAACCCATCTTTTGTTGTGATTGATTCCATTCAAACTATTTATCACTCGGAAATCACTTCTGCTCCTGGTAGTGTTTCTCAAGTGCGGGAATGTACAGCGGAATTAATGCGGATTGCGAAGACAAATGGGATTGCTATTTTTATTGTAGGTCATGTTACGAAAGAGGGAAATATTGCAGGTCCACGTTTACTCGAGCATATGGTGGATACCGTTCTTTATTTTGAAGGGGAACGTCATCATACGTATCGTATTTTACGTGCTGTAAAAAACCGTTTTGGTTCCACGAATGAAATGGGCATTTTTGAGATGAAAGAAACTGGCCTAGAAGAAGTTGCAAACCCCTCTGAGATCTTTCTTGAGGAGCGTTCTGCGGGTGCTGCAGGATCAACAGTTGTTGCCTCAATGGAGGGGACACGACCAGTTCTTGTCGAAATTCAGGCCCTAATATCACCAACTAGTTTTGGCAATCCACGCCGCATGGCAACAGGAATAGACCATAATCGGGTGTCATTATTAATGGCTGTATTAGAAAAAAGAGCAGGATTTCTCTTGCAAAATCAAGATGCGTATTTAAAGGTCGCAGGTGGTGTGAAGCTAGACGAACCAGCGATTGATTTAGCAGTAGCCTTAAGCATTGCTTCAAGTTTCAGAGATCAGCCGACAAATCCAACAGATGTCATTATTGGTGAAGTTGGTTTAACCGGTGAAGTAAGACGTGTTTCTCGAATTGAGCAGCGGGTCCAGGAAGCGGCAAAGCTTGGCTTTAAGCGAGTAATTCTTCCTGAACGAAATTTAGGGGGTTGGACAATCCCAAAGGAAATCGAAGTTATAGGTGTAAGTGATATTAGACAAGCCATTCAACATACATTAGGAAAATAACCTAAAATTACTTATCAAAAAATCAAACCAAAATGAAACATTTTTATTTCTTTATTCGTATAGTAAGTGTGAAACAAATGGACATCCATATTTTCAAATCAGAGCCGGGTAAAAATAATTTTTTACCGATTCAGTTATAATTTTAACAGGATATAAAAATAATATATGAGTAGCATTTTACACATCTATG
>NZ_JBALOX010000088.1:0-2324 GCF_036965165.1 Bacillus sp. JJ1521
TATTTCTCTTATTCGACAGTAACGCTCTTCGCCAAATTCCGCGGCTTATCAACGTCACAGTCACGGTGAAGTGCTGCGTAGTAAGAGATAAGCTGTAATGGAATGACGGAGATCAGTGGTGTTAGCATTTCGTTAACAGCCGGTAACACATATCGGTCTTCGTCTGTTTCTAAGCCCTTCATTGAAATGATGCATGGATGTGCACCACGTGCAACAACCTCTTTCACATTTCCGCGAATGCTTAGGTTCACATGCTCTTGTGTTGCTAGAGCGATGACCGGTGTCCCTTCTTCGATTAAGGCAATTGTTCCGTGCTTTAATTCTCCTCCTGCAAATCCTTCTGCTTGGATGTAGGAGATTTCTTTTAGCTTTAAGGCACCTTCTAGTCCAACAAAGAAGTCCATTGCACGACCGATGAAGAAGCAGTTACGAGTGGTTGTGAAGTACTCCCAAGCGATTGCTTCCATTACTTCTTTGTCATCACAAAGAGCTTCCATGCTGTTCGCAATGATTCCAAGCTCCTTGATAAGATCCATGCCAACCTTTATTCCCTTTGATTCAGCTGTTACATATGCAAGGATTGCAAGTACTGCTAATTGAGCCGTATAAGCCTTTGTTGAAGCCACTGCAATTTCTGGACCAGCATGTAATAGCAATGTGAAATCAGCTTCACGTGATAGTGTTGAACCTGGTACGTTTGTAAGGGTAATAGACTTGTGGCCCAATTCTTTTACATGTACTAACACCGCGCGACTGTCTGCTGTTTCTCCACTTTGTGAGATAAAGATGAATAATGGTTTCTCAGATAATAACGGCATATTATATGAGAATTCACTTGAAATATGAACCTCAACAGGTATTTGCGCCATTTTTTCAATGAATTGTTTCCCAACAAGGCCAGCATGATAACTCGTTCCAGCAGCGATGATATAGATGCGGTCTGCTTCCTTCATTGCTTCGACAATGCAAGGTTCGATCGCTAACTGACCGTTTTCTTCTTGATATTCTTGAATGATTTTTCTCATCACTAATGGCTGTTCGTCAATTTCTTTTAACATATAGTGTGGGTAGGTTCCCTTTTCAATGTCACTAGCGTCTAGCTCCGCTGTATATGGATCACGGTTAATTGTTTCTCCCGCTAAATTTTTAATTGTGACAGACTCTTTTTTAACAATGACAATTTCTTTATCCATTAACTCGATATATTGATCAGTTACCTGAAGCATTGCCATTGCATCACTTGCTACAACATTAAAGGTGTCACCGAGTCCTACAAGTAATGGACTTTTGTTTTTCGCAACATAGATGGTTTCGTTGTTTTGCTCATCAAGCATTGCAATCGCATAAGATCCTTTTAGAAGGCTTAACGTCTTACGAAATGCCTCTTCTACCTCATGTCCCAGGTTTACAAATTGCTCAAGTACTTGAACAACAATCTCAGTATCTGTATCACTCTTTAACTCAATGTTTTGTAAATACTCATCCTTAAGCTGCGTGTAGTTTTCAATAACGCCGTTATGAACAAGAGTGAATCGTCCAGTTGTTGCCTGATGTGGGTGTGCATTGACTTTACTTGGCACTCCATGAGTTGCCCAACGTGTATGGCCAATCCCAGCTGTAGCAAATAGACCTTGATCTACAGCTTCACGAAGGATTGCAATACGACCTTTTTCTTTAAAAACATGAACACCTTCATCATTCATTACTGCGATTCCAGCTGAATCATATCCACGATACTCGAGCTTTTCCAGTCCCTTTAACAAAATTTCCTTTGAGTCTTTCTTTCCAATAAAACCTACAATTCCGCACATAAATTAAATTTCCTCCCTAAAAAAGGGATCAAGAAAGCACGGGGCTTACTTGCCCCTTTTTTTTCCGTATTTATCTAGTTACTCAATCATATCCTTTTGTTTGTGCAGAGAGTCACCCCTCTGTTTTACCTAAAAGGAATTGCGGTCGTGATTGATGACAACCGGGAGGCATCCGCCGAATTTTCGATAAACCTCCTCCTCGTCAACTAAACCTATAACAATAGCCTATGCTTTGTTACTTTTTCCGTTCACGGTTTAGTTCTGGCGCTTTAGATGAAACGTTCTACTTTTATTTTTCCTCCTCCTTTACAAAAAATTGAACAAGAACAATAATACAACAGAAAATCAAAATTCGTCAATCATAACATGGAACAAATTTTCCACGTATACTAAAAAAATATGCAAACCCGGAACATGATGTGCCAAGTTTGCATATTTTTAATCAAAATGTATAACTTAATTCAGTCGGTTCAAACTTCGACTGAATTAAGTAAAACCTCCGGTGGATGCCAC
>NZ_JBALOX010000088.1:2395-9478 GCF_036965165.1 Bacillus sp. JJ1521
AATACGCCAAGGCGTATTTGATTTATTCCGTACCCATTTCTGTTTTTACAACAGCTACGATACGTTCTACATATTCTTTACATAGTTCTTCTGTTGGCGCTTCTGCCATTACCCTTACCAAGGGCTCCGTTCCGGAAGGACGAACTAAGATTCGACCATTTCCATTCATTTCAGCTTCCACCTGTTCGATAACCTCTTTAATCACCGGATTATCCGTCACATGATATTTATCGGTAACCTTCACATTTACTAATAGCTGCGGGAATGTTGTCATTTCGCTTGCAAGCTCTGATAAAGGTTTCTTTGTGCTCTTCATGATATTCACTAATTGTAGACCAGTTAATAGTCCGTCACCAGTTGTATTGTAATCAAGGAAAATGATATGACCGGATTGTTCTCCACCTAGGATATATCCGCTCTTCTTCATTTCTTCTACAACATAGCGGTCACCAACAGCTGTTTGTACACTCGCAATGTCGTTTTCTTCTAATGCTTTATAAAAGCCTAGGTTACTCATAACCGTTGAAACAACCGTTTGTTGCTTTAATCGACCTTGTTCCTTCATATATTTTGCACAAATATACATGATTTGGTCCCCATCAACGATATCCCCATTTTCATCAATCGCAATTAGACGGTCACCGTCACCATCAAATGCTAGTCCAACATCAGCACCTTTTTCCTTTAAAAAGGCTGCAAGTGCCTCAGGATGTGTCGAACCTACACCATCATTGATATTAAGACCATTTGGAGATGTTCCCATTGTAGAAATATCTGCATCCAGGTCAGCAAATAAATGCGTTGCTAGAGAAGATGTTGCCCCGTGTGCGCAATCCAATGCCACATGGATACCGGTGAAATCCTCGTCCACTGTTTGCTTTAAGAATTGGAGGTATTTTTGACCACCTTCGAAATAATCATTCACCTGTCCTAAATTAGCCCCAATTGGACGTGGAAGCTGATCTTCAGGTAAATCTAAAAGAGCCTCAATTTCATTTTCCTGTTCATCAGAAAGCTTAAACCCATCTGGACCAAAGAACTTAATTCCATTATCTTGGACTGGGTTATGTGAAGCGGAAATCATCACGCCTGCTTCTGCTCCTAAAGCCTTTGTTAAATACGCGACACCTGGAGTGGAGATAACACCTAAACGCATAACCTCTGCTCCAATGGATAATAGACCAGCTACAAGAGCTCCTTCTAGCATATGACCAGAAATTCTAGTATCGCGACCAATTAGAACCTTTGGTCTTTCTTTATCCTTTGTTAATACATACCCTCCAAATCTTCCAACCTTAAATGCAAGCTCTGGAGTTAATTCGCTATTTGCAACACCACGTACACCATCTGTACCAAAATATTTTCCCATTTTAAATGATCTCTCCTTTTGCAGATACTTCCTTTACCCTTCAATTTCGGTTATTCGTATCTTTGCCTTTTCTTGAGGTAATGCCCACGTCACATTATCTGGGCCGTTCACTTTTATATCAACGTCATGTTCACCAATCCCTAGATTGGTCACATCAATAAAAACATCAAGATTCGTTGAACTTGTCCCTTGTATAACACTTGGTGCACCTTGTACTTCCAAATTAAGGGTCCCTGCTTCAGGGTTTACAAAGGTAAGTGTATATTGGGCACCTAGACCTTGACTTCTAATTGATAAATCTGAGAAGGTTTCCGCTATCTCCGCTTCTATATCGACTTTAACTTCGATTTCTAGCGGGGATACTTGGATAACACCTTTTGGTAACGGAACCTTCACTTTAACCGTAGTATCTTCCTTTATTTTATCAAGGTCAATTTCACCTTCAATCGAAGAAATTGCATCAATGACTTCTTTCGGACCAAATATTGTAACCAGATCTGGTGTCGGCGTAATATTGACTAAACTTAACCCATCCGCAAGCTTTCCTTTTTGCTTAAGGGTAAACGCTACTGATTTATTCGGGCTAACAATTGGGACTGTAATTTCAACAACATTCGGTTCAACGGTTACTGACAATACATTTTGATTTTTATCGTAAACAGCTACCCTTGATTCCTGTGTAAAAGTTTCCGTGACCCCTTTAAGATCAACAACTGCTTTTACTAATGCAATTCTCTCAATTTCCTCTAAGGCCCCGGTTATTTTCACAACCCGAGGTGCTGCCACCGGCTGTTCGACTGTATATCCTTCTGCTACTTGATCCCGGTTAACAAAGTCAACTTCAACAGGAAATTCCTTTGTCACCTTTTCTTGAATGACGACGGTAATTTCTGCAGGATCAATTTTTACTTTTATTTTATCAGATATATTTCGATATTGTAGTTTTACCTTGTGTGTGCCAACTGATAGCTGAGTAAGGTCTGCATACACTTCCATTTCCTTTTGAAGACCTTCTCTTTTGGTAACCCCAGATGGCCCTTCTATTGTGACGTTCACATATTGTGGAACTCCAGATACCACTAGATTTTGATCATCATAGTATGTATTTACCGGAATCTCCGTTAATGTTTCCGAGTAATTTGAAAATAAAGGCAAACCAGCAGGACTCTTAGAAGCAGGTTGATTTTCAAAGCTGACAGATGCAAATAAGAGCAATGCAATTAATAATGCGATGATCCGTGTTACCCAACGGTTATCAATTAATTTATCCATTCTTTTTCCCCCTCCATTGCCAAATTGGATGAGAGGTAATGCTTTCGTTTGTTATTAATTCTTGTTTTAGTAAATCTTGAAATGCATCAGGTTTCAAATCACGGTGTAACTCTCCGTTTTTCGTTAACGACACACTTCCTGTTTCCTCTGATACAATAATAGTTATGCTGTCTGTTACCTCACTAATCCCAAGTGCAGCCCGGTGCCGAGTTCCTAATTCTTTTGAAATAAATGGACTCTCCGAAAGCGGTAAATAACAGGCGGCCGCGGCTACTTGGTTTTTTTGGATAATCACAGCTCCATCATGAAGAGGAGTATTTGGAATAAAAATATTGATTAGTAGCTCAGATGAGATAGCTGAATTTAGCGGAATCCCTGTTTCCACATAGTCCCCCATTCCCGTTTGACGTTCAATCGAGATGAGTGCACCTATACGGCGCTTTGCCATATAATCTGTGGCCTTTGTTATGGCTTCCATTAATTTTACTTGCTGGTCATCTTCATCCGTGCCACTTCTGGAGAATATTTTTCCACGACCAAGCTGTTCCAATGCCCTTCGCAATTCAGGTTGGAATATCACGATAATCGCCAGGAATCCCCAATCCATTACCTGATCCACTAACCAAAACAAAGTATGTAATTCTAACAGGCTGCTTAATAAGCGGACAAAAACGATCACAATAATACCTTTCAATAACTGAACAGCTTTTGTTCCGCGTATGAGGGATAATAATTTATATATCACATACCAGACAAGGAGAACATCTAAAAAAATGCCGAGGTAACCTAGTAATGGGAGTTCATTAAATGACATTCTCACACTTCCTCTATGAAATAATCCAAAAAACATAGTTAGCTATAATATTATATCATATAACTTTCATGCACCAATTACAAATTGGTAGGAGGATAAGCATAATTTCAAAGTCAAAAAAAAGACCATCGTGTACGATGGCCTATTCTTCGTGGTCAAAAACATGGATGGCATCTGTGCCTACCTTTTTAATATGGTACCAAAGCCACTCGAACATCTGGTTGACTTCCTTGATCTCACCAGTAACATTCCCGGCTGCGGCCAAATAATTCTCCCCATTAATGACAGTGACATCACCTTCTACGTCTCCCTCAATCACGATCTTTCCGTTCTTCACAACGACATCGCCCTTCACAGTTTCGCCTTCAGGAACGATCACAGTATTGTTTTCAACAATTAAATTGGGTTGCTTTGAAACAGAAAATTGCTCATTTTCATTCCAGACTGAAAAAAGACTCCCTGCCATTAATAATAGAAAAAGTGAGGCAGCAGTGAGCATCGGATGCTCTCTAAACCAGCGTTTAAAACTCACGGTACGTTTTTCCTTCGGTAGGTTTTGCATGACCTTTAATGTGAAATCGTTAGGTGCGGAAATGTGAGAAGTACTTTGTACCAACGCAATGGTTTTCTTTAGCTCATGAAAATGTTGATGGCATGATGCGCATGCATGCAAATGCTCGCGTAGTAGCTTCTCTTCCTCTTCAGAAATGTCTTCATCTAGGTAATTGTGCATTAATTCAACCATGTTGTTTTCTGAACAGTTCATTTTTTCTCACCCCTATACATGTCGAAGCTGATTTCGTAAAGCTTCTCGGCCTCTATGAATTCTTGTTTTTACCGTGCCTACAGGCAGGTCAAGAATTTCACCAATTTCCTTTAGTGAAAACTCCTCGATGTATTTTAAAACAATTACTGAACGATACTTATCCGGAAGCTTTAGGATCTCGGCTTGAATTAATTCTTGAAGCTCCATCGTCTCAAGCTCGTCCTCCGGTAGTGCACCATCTGCTGCAATTTGCGAATACATAGTTAGTCCATCTGACCCCGCAAGCTCAGCATCTAGATAGTAGTCAGGCTTTTTCTTACGAATGCGGTCAATCGACAGATTCGTTGCTATACGATATAACCATGTTGAGAACTTTTTATTCAAGTCATAGCTGTGTATATTCACAAACGCTCGAATAAAAGCTTCCTGTGCAATATCCTCTGCCTCATGTCTGTTTCCAAGCATACGATAGCATATTTGAAAAACCTTGTCTTTGTAAAATTCTACTATCTCTGTAAATGCATTCTGATCTCCATTTTTTATTTGCTTTATTCTGTTTTTGATGATTGTCTCCATTTTGTATACCTCCGCTCATTGCGGGTATCATTATTTACGATTGACCACTAAAAAAGGTTTCATTTTCTCCATAATTTTCATTTTAACAAATTTTGGCTAGTTTATGTGCCTGGAAACCAAATCTTTATAATAAAAAAACACAGTACCTCTCTTTTACGAGATACTGTGACGTGTTTATAAAAGTTTTTCACCAAATAAAGAGCCCATTAATGCAACTGCTACGGTAGCTGTTTTATTTTTATCATCTAGAATTGGATTAACTTCTACGAATTCAGCAGAAGTAATTAATTTTGATTCCTCTAACATTTCCATTGCTAAATGGCTTTCACGGTAACTAATGCCGCCAAGCACAGGAGTTCCAACGCCAGGTGCATCATGTGGGTCAAGACCATCTAAATCCAATGATAAGTGCACACCATCTGTTCTTTCCCTTAAATAAGCAATCGTTTCTTCCATAACCTTTGTCATTCCTAGACGATCAATTTCATGCATCGTATATACTTTAATCCCTAACTGTTTAATTAAATGTTTCTCACCTTCATCGAGCGATCTCGCACCGATAATGACCACATTCTCGGGTTTGACTTTAGGACTATAACCTGCAATATCAGTAAGTCGCTTATGACCAAGTCCAAGGCTAGCCGCTAGTGGCATCCCGTGAATATTACCAGATGGTGAAGTATCTGCGGTGTTTAAATCACCGTGGGCATCATACCAAATAACACCTAGGTTTTTATAATGTTTAGAAACTCCAGCAAGCGTCCCGATTGCTATACTGTGGTCACCACCTAAAACAAGTGGGAATCTTCCATTAAGAATGGCCCCATCAACTTTAGCAGCAAGCTTCTCATTTGCTTCAGATACTTTCTCCAGGTTTTTCAAATTTTCATCGTTAGCAACTTCCCCTCGAGTAGGACGCATAATTTCAATATCCCCTAAATCATCTATATCATAATGAAGTCTTTCTAATCGCTCAACAACACCCGCATACCGAATAGCACTTGGCCCCATATCAACCCCTCTACGCATTTGGCCTAAGTCCATCGGAACCCCAATAATAGAAATATCTTTTTTCATGATTAAATGCCCCCTTCTCCCATACACCCTATTGTAACTGCTTACATCCAAATGACTCAACTCAACAAAGTCGTGTATATCTATACAGTTTGTAGGAGGGATGTGGCGTTATCACGCTCTTAACTAGTGAAAATTAGGAGGTGGTGAACCTGGAATGAAAGTTATCGTGCTCTTAGTTGGAGATAATTAGGAGATGGTAAACTTGCAAAGTACAGTTTTACACCACAATTGGAGAAGTTTAGGAGAAAACGAACCTGCAAACTGTATAATCATGCTGGCTCATAGATAATATTAGGAATCTATTAACCAGGAAAGCAGGATAAATTTATGCAAAAAAAATAAACCTTACAAGGTTTATAGGGTGTACATCATGAAATTGGTGGAGCCTAGCGGGATCGAACCGCTGACCTCCTGCGTGCAAGGCAGGCGCTCTCCCAGCTGAGCTAAGGCCCCTGAATATAAAAAAGAAGTAGTTCAAGGAGTGAAAGTACCGGATTTAAACCCGCAACTACCACCTTGGCAAGGTGGCACTTTATCACTGAACTACTTCCACTTAAGAGATGAGCCATGAAGGATTCGAACCTTCGACCCTCTGATTAAAAGTCAGATGCTCTACCGACTGAGCTAATGGCTCGTACTAAGAAATTGTAAATAAATAAGTTGTAAAAAATGGCTGGGCTAGCAGGATTCGAACCTACGAATGACGGAGTCAAAGTCCGTTGCCTTACCGCTTGGCTATAGCCCATTGATTATGGAAATACCGTTCACACCTCAAGTATTTATCCGGAAATCTGTTGTATTTAATTACCCTATTATCTTGCACAACTAACTACAAAATATGAGTAACTTTACAAAGTAAATGTACAATTTCCATAAAAATAGCCTACTTCATTCTTTTGAGCTTGTCCAAAGAAAGAATAAAGGCCCTTTGATAATCATGAATGGTGGAGGGGGACGGATTCGAACCGCCGAACCCGGAGGGAGCGGATTTACAGTCCGCCGCGTTTAGCCACTTCGCTACCCCTCCACTATTAAAATTAAGATGGTGCCGGCGATAGGAGTCGAACCCACGACCTACTGATTACAAGTCAGTTGCTCTACCAACTGAGCTACACCGGCATGAAAATGTTAAATGGTGGAGGATGACGGGATCGAACCGCCGACCCCCTGCTTGTAAGGCAGGTGCTCTCCCAGCTGAGCTAATCCTCC
>NZ_JBALOX010000089.1:0-31512 GCF_036965165.1 Bacillus sp. JJ1521
GGAAAGTTCTTCATAAGAACGATGAAGACCCGAACAAGCAGTCCGGTTTCCCGGAAAGTCCTTCATCCCAGCTCTATTCCAAAGATCACTTAAGAAAAAGGTGCCCGCATGCGAAGATTGCTAGAATCACTTTTATTTTTACCCACATCTCTAAATAAAACAAAACTCCACCCCAAACTCTCCGGAAAAACAATCCTCATCACTGGGGCAAGTTCGGGGATTGGCAAAGAAGTAGCCTATCAACTGGCTGGCATTAATTGTCATCTTATCCTTGTCGCGCGAAGAGGGGAACTGCTCGAAACGATCAAAAATGAAATTGAACAGCAAACCGCTAAAGTAAGCATTTTTCAGGTAGATCTTAGAATAGAGGATGAGCTCAACAACCTTCTAGCCTTTTTACATAACCAGCCAAAATTAGATATCTTCATCAACAACGCCGGTCTTTCGATAAGGCGGTCCATCTATGAATCTCTTGACCGATATCATGACTTCACAAGGACGATGGCGATAAACTATTTTGCGCCTGTTAAAATATTATTATCTATCATTCCATTGCTTCAAAAAAGCCAGGGACGGATTATCAATGTGTCGACCATTAACGCCAGATTAGCGCCAGTTCCTTATTTCGCAGCCTATCAAGCATCCAAATCAGCATTTGATGTTTGGCTAAGATCGGTTTCGCCAGAATTGAGGAAGGTCGCAACAACTTCCATTTACCTACCTTTAGTTCGAACACCGATGATTCAACCAACGGCTGGATACCGTAACGTGCCCGCAATGTCATCACAATATGCCGCAAAAATCATCTGCAAATCATTGTACACCCGTAAGAAAAAATACCAACCTTGGTGGCTGCTCTTTGGACAGCTGGCATCGGTTTTTCTAACAAATTTAGGAGATTTTTCAAAGAAGGGGAAGCAAAAATGAAATTAATTAAGCTTTTCTATGTTTTATATAAAATAAAACTGCTTTCCCCAATCGGTTTGTACCGCTTATTTATTTCCGTTCGGTCATGCGGAATCAATTTGATGACACTCTTACATTTTGCAGAAAAAAAGTATGCCAACCAAGTTGCCCTCGTGGACGATGAGGAATCACTTACCTATAAACAGTTGCTAGAACAGTCAACAAAGCTTGCGCAATCTTTAGTGAAAACAGCCCAACTCCAAAGCGGAATGAAAGTAGGAATTTTGTGCAGAAATCACGCTTCACTCGTACAAACAATATTTGCCTTGTCTAGGGTGGGGGCAGACCTCTATCTTTTAAACACAGAAATTAGCAAGCAACAGTTCGACGCTTTCAACGAGCGACACAAATTCGATCTCATTATCAATGATGCCGAATTATGCTCCATCATTCAAAACTATTCCCAACAAAAGATTTTGAGCTATCATCAGGACTTGCCATCTATCAGCAATTTCCTGAAATCAAACGAAAATCAAGTAACCTTGCCACGTATGACAACAGGTAAACTCGTCCTGCAAACCAGCGGGACAACAGGTATGTCTAAAGATGCGGCACATAAACCGTCACTTTTTCATTATTTAAATCCATTTATTTCATTTATCAAACGATTGCGGATTTTAGATTATCAAAATGCATATATTGCAACTCCGATTTATCATGGGTATGGGATTGCCGTTATGCTTTTATTCATTCCATTAGGGAAAAAGGTTGTGATCACAAATGGTTTCAATGCGAAAAAAGCTTGCGAACTCATTCATCAACATCAAATCGAGGTTGTCACCGTTGTCCCATTAATGCTCCAAAAAATGTTGCAAACGAACCACAAATATATAAAAACGCTCAAATGTATCGCATCAGGTGGGGCGAAACTTCCAACAAAGCTTGTCGAGGAGTCGTTTCAAAAACTAGGCCCTGTCCTTAACAACCTGTATGGAACATCAGAAACAGGTTTGAATTTCATTGCGACCCCACAGGACTTAATATATTCGCCAACAACCATTGGTAAAAAGATTACTGGTCTCAAAATTAGTATTTTAGATCCTAATAAAAATGAAGTTACTCCAGGCACCGTCGGTCAGCTTTGCATGAAAAATGACTGGTCCGTTCGAAAGGATACTTGGATTGAAACGGGCGATGCGGGCTATCAGGACGAATATGGCTATTATTTTTTATGTGGGAGGATGGATGATATGGTCATTTCAGGTGGGGAAAACGTATACCCTATTGAGGTTGAACAAGTCTTAATCCAGCACCCGCAAATTCTAGACGTTGCGGTTATCGGAATCGCCGATGACCAATTTGGTCAACGCTTAAAAACATTTATTGTCCCTGAAAAAAATGCTAAATTAACAGAAAAAGAATTGCTAGAGTGGCTGCGTCCAAGGTTGGCAAAATTTCAACTACCAAAAGAAATCACGATACTGGAACATCTGCCTTACACACCTTTAGGCAAGCTTGATAAAAAGCAGTTAAAAAGAATTTCGTTTTGAAGTTTTTAGTGAATTGACGGCTTTATTTGTCTTCTTTGATTTTGAATATGTCTGTTTTTTGCAATATATGAATCTAATAATCAAGTTTAGCTCCATTCGTTGATGACTGAACTATAAAAAGCTCCTCCTTCAACATAAAAATATGTACAGAAGGATATAAAAATTAATTAGAAGAATATATAGAAATAACCATATTATCATGTTCTAATTTCAATATTAAAAATAAATACAAAAGCTTATTTTCCAGCTGGTGCCTGAATGTATCTCCCTTTTTTATTCGAAAAAGCAAAGATTAACATGAGATGACAAGTTCTAACCCAAAGGTAAAAAAAATTATAAGGAGGTAATCCGGGTGAGAGCAGCTATTTATAAAACTTATGGTCCCCCTGAGGTAATGGAGATAAAGGAAGTCGAACAGCCATCCATCAAAGATGATAATAGAGTACTGATTAGAGTGCACAGTGCGTCGGTCAATGCTTTAGACTATTTGTATCGAAAGGGCTATTTGCCCACAAGATTAGATAATGGACTAACAAAACCTAAAAATTCCATACTGGGTATAGATGTTGCGGGTACGATTGAGGCTGTCGGTAAAAACGTACACAGATTTAAAGTAGGTGATCATGTTTTCGGGAGTTGTTTCGGATCCCATTCTGAATATGTATCACCAAGTGAGAATTTCCTGAGTCATAAGCCGAAAAACGTAACTTTTGAGGAGGCTGCAGCTATACCATGTGCTGCCCAAACTGCGCTACAAGCATTGCGAGATGTAGCACAGGTAAAGGAAGGACAAAGAGTCTTAATATATGGCGCTTCAGGCGGGGTAGGGCACTTTGCTGTTCAACTTGCAAAATACTTTGGGGCTGAGGTAACGGCTGTTTGTAGTACCCCCAATCTTGCTTGGGTTAAGGAACTTGGGGCCCATCACGTTCTTGATTATACCAAGGGAGATTTCGCGGATAATGGAAATAAGTACGATGTTATTCTGGATGCAGTTGGGAAGCGGACTTTTTTCAGTTGTTTACGCTCTTTAACCGAGAAGGGAGTTTATATTACAGAACATCTATTTTACCCTAAATACCACCCGGTTCAATTAATGATAAGTTCAATAATAGGTCGCAAGAAGGCAAAGATTCATTTTGCGAAACCAAATAATAGAGATCTGGATTTTTTATGTAGTCTTGTGGAAGAAGAAAAATTAAGACCCGTTATTGAGAAATGCTTCCCTTTGGAACAGATTGTAAAGGCTCACCAGCACATTGAGAGTGGACGTACAAAGGGTAAGATTGTTCTTAAAATATAAATAGAATAATACATAACTGATATGCTGACCCATTGAAGGTAACACTTTTTAGTTGAATTCCCTATTCAACAAATGGGGTAGGGTTAACTAGTTAGTGAAGCATCTATTTAAATAATCGGGTACCTTTCTTGAAGAAGGAGAAGTACCTTTTTTGTTGAAGTTATATGTAAATCGATTATTCCTTTTGGTAAGTTTGGAAATAGGTAAGAATCGGTGTTTTTTATAAAATCGGATGTGACAATTATAAGTAATGCTCAATAATGTAGGTTGGGATATCCATTCCCTTTTTCTAAATGAAGAATTTGTTAAACTTTGGGGGATATTAGATGAAGAATAAAAAGAACCTGAGAGCAATTAACTGGACTATTTTTATATTAGTTGTATTGATCGCAATCATTACTGCATACATCACACTATATGACCTATATACTACACCTGCCATTGGTGAAGCAGCACAGTCTCGAGCGGGGTTCCGGTGGGGATCACTGCATATTATTATTTCAATTGCCATACTTATTATTTCCGCTTTTTTAGCAATAGGTTGGAAACGATTATTTCCGTATAACGTTCCTGTAGCTATCATTCTGGTTGGTTTTTGTTACGTATTATTTTTTCTTACATTTACAATTGGGTGGGTCAGTCTTCAAGGCATGCTGGGCTTCTTTATTGCTTTCCTAATAGGGGTAATTTTAATCATTTCTTATTCAATTTCAATACATATTGAACGTCGCAATACCACAAATAAAAGATAATCACTGCATTAATTTTTAATAATTGAAGGAGTAAAAATGGAAAATAACGTTTTTGAGCAGATGGCAAAAAGATATGATACAGAAGAAAGAATTGAATTAGCTAAAGTTATAGTTAAGGAAGTAAGACCGGAGTTACAAAATAGTAAAACAAAATCTTTAATCGACTATGGGAGCGGGACTGGTCTAGTTAGTTTAGAATTATCGGATTTGGTAGATTCTATTTTGTTGGTAGACTCATCAAAACAGATGTTGGAGGTTGCGGAAGCAAAAATTTCTCATAAAGGAATTACGAACTCAAAAGTACTTTATTCCGATTTTACTCAAGAAACTCCTGAACTTAAGGTAGACATCGTTTTACTGTCACTAGTCCTTCTACATATTCCCGATAGTCATAAAATTTTACAGGAATTGTTCACTATTTTAAATCATGGTGGCAAGCTAATTATTGTTGATTTTGACAAAAACGATAAAATCAGTCATCCAAAAGTTCATAATGGTTTTTCGCATGATGAATTGAAAAAAAGATTATCCGAAGTTGGATTCAAATCAGTAGAAATTAAGACGTTCTTTCATGGAAATCGTATTTTCATGAATCAAGATGCTTCAATGTTTATATCCAGTTGCATAAAGTGAGAGGAGACATTCAATGATTTCTGAACTAAATAAGAAAGATTTTTATAGATGTAAAAGTTTAATAAATCAGCACGGACAATTAGAAGTTAAAGCTGTAGTTGAAGGCATTAATCCTGGTCGTATTTTTGTAGATAATATCACTTCTCCTAATTCTGGACTTCTATGGCTAGGTAATAATGATGGATTTGTTTTTATTGGAAATGAAAAAAATGAGGAATTTAATAACTATATCAATCATTTTATAGTTACCATCATCAAACCAGATGCAAAAATAGTTGGTTTAAATTGGTTTGAAGGAATGGGGAATCACCCGAAATGGAATAAGGTTATAGAAAAAATGTTTGAACATCGTAAATTAGGAAGCTGGAACCAGAGAGTTTATACGCTACAAAAAGAGGACTATAAAGCTAAGAATGAGCCTGCTATTGAACAAGGATATGCTGTTAATAAAATTAGTAAATCTTTCTATGAAAGTAATAATAACTCAATTGATAACATTGAATTTTTGCGCTCCAAAATTTTAGAGTTTTGGTCTGGGGCTGATCGTTTTTTTAGCAAGGGAATAGGATACTGTATTGTTTACAACAAAAAAATAATTAGTATTTGTTTTTCCGGGTTTGTTGTTGAAAATGTACATTGTATCGATATCGAAACTTTGGAGGCATACCGAGGGAGAAAATTAGCACAAAGGCTCGCTCACAGCTTTGTGAAAGAATGTTTGGATCATGATATGATTCCATATTGGGATTGCATGGAATCCAATAAGCCTTCTGTTACAGTTGCAGAAAGCATAGGGTTTACCAATGTATTTAATTATGTCGGATATGAATTTCCATTTGATTAATACTGTTTCTATGCTATAAGGTGTGTTGATCCAAGAAGGATTAATGCACCTTTTTGTTGAAGTTATTCAATGAAACAGAATAGTGGAATTGGCTGAAATTATTTGAAAAACATTCGCTTTTATGAAGACCGTAAATTAATAAATTTTGTTCCAAAGGGGTTGATAGTATCAAAACCCATTATTACATTGCACTATTCCTTATATTTAGTGTTTTGTTGTCAGGATGCAGTTCTGAAGAGATAGTGATATCCCCTAGAATAAGTATAGATGGCAAAGAAATAGGCTACATTGGTTACGTAGCTAATGAAACAGACGTAGATAAAAACGAAATTCCATCAGTCTATAAAGATGTCGAAGTACAGAAGGTCAAACCTAATACCAAAATAGAGTTACATTATGTAGATGAACCTGAAAAAATACTTTTGAAACAGTGGACAGATGGTGAGTTTACAAGTGAAGAAGAATTGTCCGGATATCATTTTTTAGCACCAAATGAAGAAGGAACTTATACCTATAACATTAGTTCAAGTTGGAATTATAAAACTGCTTCAAGCGTAGTCATTGTTTTAGTTGTTGAAAAATAATTTGGAGCAACTAATTCAAAGTAAGTGCAAAAAAGGACAGATCACTTAAAAGCTCTGTCCTTTTGCTTGTTCTATTCTTTAGCTAACATTGGTCCACCCTGTTTTGGGGCTTTTAAATTGTATATTGGTAAAATAGCGAGCATACCGAAAACAAATAATATGGCTGCTATTTCGAACATAATAACGATTGAAAATGACTCCTTTAAAATACCTGCAAGGCTCATCGTTAATACCATGGAGCCTGTGAATAACGGACTGAGTGTGCCGTTCACTCTTCCGATAAATTCTGCCTTTGTATTTTGAAGAATCATTGTATTAATCCCAATTTGAATACAAGGGAAAAAAAGTCCGTTAAAGAATTCAGCTCCTAGCGTAAGCGATAAATTAGTTGAAAAGCCAACGACACTCATACCAATGGCACTGGCTAACATGCCTATCATTAACAGCCTTTGTGGAGGTACTGCTTTTGAAAACAGTACTGAAACCGCGCCACCAAGAATCATTCCGATTCCGTTAGCCATTAACAGCCATTGTAAATTCTCTTTCGCTAATACTAAACGTTCTGTAACAAGAAAAATCGTTAGTGGTTGAATTAAGCCAATAGCAAGACCGGCTGCCATGAAACAAAGGCCAAGCAACTTAAGTTCCTTTTTCGCAAGAACATACCGAATTCCACTTTTCATTTCTTCAAGTAAAGTAGACCCTTTTTTTTCCTTTTCCATAGAGTGGTCAGCAGGAATAAATGCGAGCATTGCCGCAGAGAGTAAGAACGCGACTCCGGTAATTGCAATAGAGACATCAATCCCAAATTGCTGGAACACAAAAGTTCCGAGCACTGGTCCAAACACCATGAACACGGCGAAAATCGTTTGGTAAATAGACATAGCTTGTTGGATGAGTTCTTCGTCTAGATGCATTTTGAATAATTTCATCCCAGAAGGCTGTGAAAATTGTGATAAAATAGCCGAAATGAGAGTGGCAAAAAAGATAATTTTCCACGAACCAATTACAAGCGTAATTAATACCGCAAACACTGATACAGCACTTAATATATCGCACCAAATCATGGTTCGTTTTGGCCGCCAGCGATCGGCGAAGGTTCCGCCAATAAAGGAGAAGATGAAAATAGGTGCAAACTCTGCAACTGAAATCATTGAAACGGCAAAGGCATCTCCATTTGTTTTTTCCATTACGAATAAAAGAACAGCAAAATTCCGAATCCAAATCCCGACTTGGAGAAAGAGGGCGGAAAGGAAGATCGCTTGAACAAAGCGATTTTTAAATAGAGTTGACATCATATTCCTCATTTCTAAATGTAGATTAAACGTAAAACCACACAAAAATTCCCATCCGTCATAGTTGGATGGGAATCCTAAAAATCCACAGGAAAAGACATAGCACACACATGTACTATTTCAACGATCTTCTTTTACCTATAAAGGTATACACTAATCCCATTCAAAAATGACTTCGTAATTTACGAATGTACGTATGAAACCGGGATTAGTAGATCATCGCCCTATGGTCACCCTCTCGTGTCTTAGTGTAAATATCTTACCTCATGATTATTAGGTTTATCAAGTGTTTATTTTGTCGAAGCTCCTTTAGTGGGAAAGCAATGTTGTGGTACTATCAAAGTATCTTACATGAATTTTTATTTATTATAAAAACAAAGGGGAGTACCTTATGTGTAGAAACATTCGAACTTTATTTAATTTCGATCCAGTAGCTACTGATGAAGAGATTCATGCAGCATCTGTACAGTACGTTAAAAAGATAACAGGATTTAACAAACCATCAAAGATTAACGAAGAGGCATTTAATCAAGCGATCAATGAAATCGCTATGGTTACGAAAAACTTATTGAACTCGCTGGAAACCAGTGCAGAGCCTCGTAATCGTGAGGTAGAGGCCGAGCGTGCTCGCATTCGATCGGCTCAAAGATTTGGAACGAAATAATTAGCAAATAAATGGTGTAAATATTGATGGTGATTTTAAAGTAAGGATACCACTCTAAAAATTGGTCAACATAACTTTATGATAAGTAGAACAATTTTAAGGGTGAATTTTAAAAATGAAAAAAACAAGAATAACTACATTATTAGGACTATTAGATGCTATTTCTGAAAATGTGCCACAAGTTTTGGAAGTACAGGGATCCATTCTTTCCCCTCATTCAATCACTTTACCTGAAGGTTATCAATTAACTGGAAAAAATATTGAATCTAGTATAGTAAGCTTCAATAATAGTGATGGTTTTGGAGTGACTCGCAACAATACTATCTCAAACCTAACTATCATGACAAAACAAACAAACCGAGCCATTTTTACAGTATGTGGTATTCCAGATATGGGGGATCTTGTCTTTGAAAATTTACAAATTTCAGGTCAAGTTTCCATTATTTCTAGGCAAGGAACGGACAGAATTAACCTTTATGGAGATAATATCCATATCACCACTTGCGATTCAAGACATTACAGTGAGCAACCTCAAAAGTATGGCGTGAATGTGTACCAAGGAGCACTGACTGTATATAATTTTAATTCAGATCCCAACAGTCAAATTGATTGCAAATTAACAAATATCTCCATAGGCATTAAAAATGCACCTGTAATTGGCTCAGGTATTTTTGTTTGTGGATTTGGCGATGAAGGTGGCAAGGTAAATTTAGAAGCACTAACCACAGGGGCTGTCTATTCAAATGGAATGCTGCCGTATGGGACAGCTAATATTATTACCGCGGCAGTATTCATTGTATATGGTGTGGAAGCAAAAATAGTTGAACATCATGACAAGATTGTGACTTACGGTGTGAATGATATGGTGCTGGATACATGGGGAAAAGTTGAAAAATGGAACTGCCATCATCCGGTCATATCTTATGGACCAAGCGGCATCGGATTTGTGAATTTTGGAACAGTAAAGGATTTCTTGGCGCAGGATATTATTACATATGGATTAGGGGCGAGAGGGTTTAACCAATATGACGGTACAGTAGAAAATATTAAATTCAAATCCATCACAACCTATGGGGATGGTTCTATTGGAATACAAGTCAGTAAGCCTATTGGAAATATGCTGATTGAAGAAAATGTTACAACCTATGGGTCTATAGGCAATTCCTTAGTCAAAGGCGTCATCACGGAACTTGCGGCAAATGCTGTAAGCATTAAATCAGGTGGCAAAATTGAAAGTTTGACCGTAAAAGGAGACATTATTACGCAAGGTGATGGTGTTACAAGTTACGCATTGGAAGGCGGAGAAGTGAAGGAACTTATCGTTGGGGGTAAGATCATTGCTAACGGTAAAAATGCGAAAGAAGTGTTAAAGGGCGACAGCCTAAAATAAAATCAATTATTAATGTCATTTTACTGACGGGTGCGATGATCCAAGAAGGATTATCGCTTATTTTTGTTGAAGTTATTAAGTTAGAACGGAAGATTAAAAGCGTTAATATGTTGTAAATTCGCAATTTAATAAGGGGTATTATGATGACAATTAAATTTAATGAGTTTTTTAAAGAAGAATTAACGATTAATGAGATTCAAACTGCAATGGAGGATGGGGTAGTTACTTCAAAAGAATTAGTGATGTATTATTTATATCGGATAGCGAAATATGACCAGGACGGACCGGGAATAAATTCAGTTCTTGAAATAAATCCTGATGCTATCTTTATAGCCGAAGCCCTTGATTATGAAAGAAGTACAAAGGGAATTAGAGGCCCTTTGCACGGGATTCCTGTCCTTCTAAAAGATAATATCGAAACCTCGGATTCAATGCATACAAGTGCAGGTACGATTGCATTGGAACATTATATTGCGGAAAAAGATGCATTTCTTGTTGAAAAGCTCCGTCAAGCAGGTGCGGTTATTTTAGGTAAGACGAATATGACTGAATTAGCTAATGCAATGTCTACAACAATGTGGGCTGGGTATAGCTCTAGAGGAGGGCAAGTACTAAACCCTTATGGTGATTCTACCCTTTTTGTGGGCGGGTCTAGTTCTGGTTCTGCTGCGGCAGTTGCTGCTAATTTTACGGTTTTATCCGTAGGTACAGAAACAGATGCCTCAATTCTTAGTCCTGCTATACAAAATTCAGTAGTAGGAATCAAACCAACTGTAGGTTTAATTAGCAGAAGTGGTATTATTCCTTTTACATATTCTCAAGATACTGCTGGACCAATGGCAAGAAATGTTACAGATGCAGCCCTTTTGCTCGGGGTTATGGCTGGTCTTGATAAGAAAGATGCTGCGACATTAAAAAGTGAAGGAAGGATCGAACAGGACTATTCGATATTCCTTGATTCCGATGGACTTAAAGGAGCGAGGGTCGGCATATTTAAAAATAAATCCGATGAGTTTCTCAATTCGGATGAGTACGATGCAGCCTTGTTTCAAGAAGCTATACAAGTTATTAAAAATCAGGGGGCCATCATAGAAGAGATAGAAATACCTTCTTTTCATAGAGAATGGAATTGGGGAGTCAACCTATACGAATTGAAACACAGTTTAGATAATTTTCTTTCACAACTCCCATCCAACTTACCTATTCATTCAATTAAGGATTTAATTCAGTATAATCAAGCCAATAAAGAAAAGGCATTAAAATATGGACAGGATAAACTGGAACAAAGAGTCCTCTTTTCAAATACATTAAGGAATTCCGATTATTTACTAAACAAATTGGAAGACCTGTATTTTTCCCAGGACCAAGGTATCGACCTTGCATTGGAAAAATACAATCTGGATTCAATTCTATTCCCTTCTTACATAGGCTCAACCATTAGTGCGAAAGCAGGATACCCATCCATTGCTATACCTGCTGGTTATAAGTACAATGGTCAGCCTTTTGGAGTTACCTTTGCAGGAACAGCCTATAGTGAAGGGAAATTAATTAAGTTAGCATATGCCTTTGAACAGGCCACTAACCATCGGAAAAGTCCGAACATAGGGACTGAAATATATAATACTACTAAATAGTATGAAGCGTTTTGAAATCAAAGATATAGTGTGTTAATCCAAAAAGAACTAACGCACTTTTAGTTGAAGCCTTAGTATAAAAAGGGCAGATTCCTAAGATGAATAAAAATGGTGATTGCATTAAATTCAAACACTGTTAAGAAATGTACTTAAACAAACGGTCCTTTCGTTAAACAAAGGGTTTCTTCGACAACTCCTTCTTTTTTTTCGCAAAAAATACAGCTTGTATTTTTATTGTTCCTGCATTTTTTTATCTTTGCTGAAAATAATAAGTTCAGAGGTGATAAAATGGCAACTGCTAAAATTGGGGACAATATTTCATTTAAGCGTGACGGGAAAAGCTATGAAGGACTGGTTAC
Source organism: Bacillus sp. JJ1521 (assembly GCF_036965165.1). Taxonomy (NCBI): domain Bacteria; kingdom Bacillati; phylum Bacillota; class Bacilli; order Caryophanales; family Bacillaceae; genus Bacillus; species Bacillus sp. JJ1521. The sequence continues at coordinate 11,915 of NZ_JBALOX010000089.1, forward strand.
TGTTGTAAGAGAAAATTCTGTTATTGTTGAGTGCGGATACAATAAAACAAAAGACGAACCTATTACAACCATAGTCAATCATAAAAATTATAAAATTACTAAAGCAACTAAGTGAAAAGTATACTTAAAATAACGTGTGCGATGATCCAAGGAGGATTATCGCTTATTTTTGTTGAAGTTATTGTACGGACGCAATAGATTAGTTATTCAAGGATTTGTTTTACGGTGTATAGAAAGTCATTTTTAGGGAGGGATATTTCGATGTCAGACTATGAAGACGAAGAAATGCTAACTGGAGGGAATGTCTCTGACGTTTATCGTTTGGGAGATACTGTGCGTCGAGACTTAAAGCCAGATAGTCCCAATATTCATAAGTTATTAAAGCATTTGGAGAACAAGGGTTTCAGTTATGCACCAAAGTTTTTGGGGATTGATGAAAAAGAAAGAGAGATATTATCCTTTATTAAAGGAGAAGCTGGTAATTATCCTTTAAAGGAATACGTGTGGTCCGATGTCGTTTTAATAGAAATAGTGAAAATGCTTCGACTTTATCATGATTCTGTGAGCGATTTTTCATTTGATGATAGCTGGCAATCAATAGATAACACTCCACAACAATTTGAGGTACTATGCCATAATGATTTTGCAATATACAACATTATATTTAATCATGAAAGGCCAATAGGTATTATTGATTTTGATGTTGCTGGGCCAGGCCCTAGACTTTGGGACATAGCCTATACTCTTTATACTTGCATACCTCTAAGTAGGTTTTATCTTTCTGAAACAGGTGAGAAAGTTTATTATAATTCATTAAAGGATGCTAACCGTATAAAACAAAGAGTTAGCTTGTTTTTTGAATCTTACGGTAAGGAAATAGAAGAAGAATATTTGGAAATGGTATTGCTCCGTTTGGAAGGGTTATGTAAAACCATTACAAGAAAAGCCAGTGAAGGTGACATTGCTTTTCAAAAAATGATAGATGAAGGGCATCTTGAACATTATCAAAAAGATATAAAATTCATTCGTGAACATGGAAAAGGGTGGATGTAAGGTCAGGTCAATTTGAACGAACTGGGCGGGATGGTTAAACATGATGGGCAATTATTAAGTTAATAATTGATAAGAGAGGGCTTTGCTATGAAGAGAGTGGATGTTGTTTATGCGTTTATTTATGATGATAAATTAGAAAAAGTTTTAATGGTTAATAACAAAGGCGGTGGTTGGTCACTACCAGGTGGGGCAGTAGAAAAAGGGGAAACTTTAGAGCAAGCAGTTATTCGAGAAACGAGAGAAGAAACTAATTTAGTAATCGAAGTAGGGAATGTAATTGCTGTTAATGAGGCGTTTTTTATAAAACATGAACATCACGCCCTTTTTATTACATTCAAAGCAAAAATTATTGACGGAGAAATCCCAATTGAAGAGAATGAAGAAATCACAGAGGTAAAATGGCTGGATATACAAATTGCTAATGATTTAATGCCTTACTATAAAGATGGGGTAGAAGGGTTGTTAAATTCCTCATCACCTTATATTTTTCAAGGAGAGAGTTGATAAATTTAGTTCAACAAACAGGTTCATTTCTTCAATGGAAAGCGGCTTTTTTACGAATGATGTAGTTTGCTCACATAATGAATACACGAAAAAAAGACGTACAAATTCGCACGTCTTTAAAACATATCCGGATACAGCAGCACCATAGCGTCAGATATCGTGTCGGCCATCTCCCGTGCTTCTTTTTCAATCTTGTCATACACATCAATGTCCTTTTGAAACTCCTTATTGATCATAAAGAGGGCTTCCTGTTTAGTTAAGGCAAGGTGTTCATAGAACATTTTTCTAAAATCCTCTTCAGATATATATGGATTTCCAGTACTTAAAAACTTCGCAATCTCATCCGCATTTTTATACCACTTCTTTTCAGCAGTCATGGCTGCCTTTTGGTCACCAGCTAAGGCTGCTTTGACAAGGTCTGCCGCAAGCAACAGATGCTCTTTAATTAAATTGCCATAAGTGGCCGCGGCTTCGACGCCATATAATCTGCGAACCATATTCCCCATATCTGTAGCGTTCCTTAGCAGCCTTTTAAGCACAAATTCGATGTCAGGTAGCTTGAAAATAAGGCTAATAATCGCCATCCTTGTCCAAGCCACATGCTCCTCCCAAAGACTTCGCATATCGTTTCGATAATCGACCTCAACTTGGCTAATACAACGCCCCTTTTTAAAATGGGAATAGGGCACCTTCATATGCTCTCCAACCCGCAAATAATAAGGATTTATTCCAGGATTTGCAGCGAAAATTTCTTCAGCAGTTGTCTTATATGATTGCGCCAACCGCCAAAGGCTATCCCCAGGTTGAATGGAATGTGTATAAAAACGATTCAACTTTTAACACTCCTTCTAAATAAAACAGATTAGATGTTTTCTAGGATATTCATATTGAGTCATATGGGTGAATGTCCTATAAAATAAAGAAGGTGATTGTATATATTTGGAGAATTAAATAATCAAAGACTTTTGGGGAGGAAAGAAGATGAACAGACTAAACCTTATCACACTTGGCACGAAGGACATTGTAAAGTCGCACGAGTTTTTCAAAAAGCTAGGATTCGATACGTCGATTAGAGGTGCCGAATCGAATCCAGCCATTATCTTTTTCAGAAATGAAGGAACGAGAATTGCACTTTATCCAATCGAGGAGTTGGCCCTGGATATTAATGAAGAAAATCCACCTAAGATTGGAACAGGCTTTCCAGGGATAACTCTTGCGTATAATGCAAAATCGATGGACGAAGTGGATGAGGTATTAAAAAGGGCTGAGCTAGCGGGAGCGAAAATACAAAAGTCACCCAAAAAGACCGATTGGGGTGGCTATGGAGGCTATTTCACGGACCTTGATGGCTACTATTGGGAAGTAGCCTACGGTGAATCGTGGGAATTCGATGAATCTAATATGCTAGTGATTGTGGATCAGTAGGAGGAATATCACTTGGCAACGTTGCTAGAAATAAACGAAGAGAATGTGGATAAAGCAGGTTGTTATTGTCTGCGAAGTAAGCCAAATTCAACAGGCTACAAGAACAAAAACAACTGGATAAAGGGTAGACTCAATGAAGGATTAAAGTATATAAAAATTATGGAGAATGATCAGCCAGCAGGTTTCATTGAATATACACCGATTGAGAATTCTTCAAGGGTTGTCTATGGTGAAAATTATTTAGTTATCCACTGCCTTTGGGTACAGGTAACAGGTAAAGGCTACGCTACAAAGTTAATTGAAAAATGTATTCAGGATGCGATGGTACAAAACAAAGCTGGAGTCATTGTGGTGACAAACCCTGACACTTCTTGGACACCTAGTAAGGACATTTTTATTAAAAATAACTTTATCGAGGTTGATCAAGCACCTTATGGTTTCGAATTACTAGTTTATAAGTTTGGAAATTTACCTGATCCCTATTTTCCGAAAGATTGGGAAGGGCGATTAAACAGGTTTTACGAATTAACGATAATCCGAACACAGCAGTGTCCATTTGTTGAGATCGCGACAGACAATGTAATCGAAGCGGCAAATAAATTGGGAATTCACGCAGAGATTATCAACATTGAAAATAGGGAAGAATTACTCGACCTATCGTTAACCCCTTATGGGATCTATGGTGTCATCTACAGGAACCATTTGTTATCATTTCATAGATTAACTGTTCACTCGGCACTTAAAAGATTAAGAGTTTTACAAGAAAGGACTTGAAGAAATGAGACAGATCATTGCCATGGGCGGTGGCGGTTTTTCGATGGAACCAGATAACCTTTTACTTGATCAATACATTTTAGCTCAAGTGAACAAAGAGTCACCAAAAGTATGTTTTGTTCCGACTGCCAGTGGGGACCAAACAAATTATATTGAACGATTTTATAAGGCTTATACCACGCTTCCTTGTCAACCCACCCACCTATCCTTGTTTGAACCTAATTTTAAGGATTTGGAAACCTACATATTAGAGCAGGATATTATTTATGTTGGTGGGGGAAACACCAGAAATATGCTTTTATTGTGGAAGGAATGGGGATTGAATGCCATCCTGCAAAAAGCGTATGAAAAAGGGATTATCCTTGCTGGTCTTAGTGCTGGCTCGATTTGTTGGTTCGAAGAAGGCTTAACGGATCCGCTAAATGCACCATTATATAAACTAGGTTGTTTAGGCTTACTAAAGGGAAGCAATTGCCCCCATTATGATGGTGAGAATAAAAGGAGACCTTCATATCATCAATTAATTTTAGAAGGAAAAATAAAAGAAGGTTTTGGTGTCGATGATGGCGTGGCCCTTCATTTCGTAAATAAAACCCTAACTAAATCGGTGAGTTCCAGACCAAAGGCAAAGTCTTATTTTGTTAAAAAGGTACAGAATCAAATTGTCGAAGAAGAAATGGAGACCATTTATTTAGGTCAGGATGATTCTGGTACACTGAAAAAGGAATAAGCTTTCGTGTTTTCTTTTTAATAATTGGGGAGATGTAAAATGAGTAAACGAAGATTTTCAATGGTTTGGAATTTAGATAATTTGTTTCCAGATACAAGCGAATCATCTAAAATTCTTGATCATCTAAAACAACTTGAGATTAAGATAAATGAGCTAGAGGAAGAATTGGATAATCTCGGTAATCTACAAGACATAAATGAAGCATATAAAATTGAATCCATACTAAAGTACACAGGGAACATTAGGGTAAACCAATCTCAAGCAAATTCTTTTATTACCTGTCTTTTGGCACAAGACCCGAAAGACCAGGATGCTATGAAACTACGAGAGCAAACATCCTCAATAAATGCTCGTTTTGATTCTGCAATAAAAAAGTTTCAAAGTGTTCTTTTAGGTCTTGATCAACGTGTGTGGGATACCATGTTAGAAGAGGAGGCTTTAAAAAACAACAGGTATATACTTACTGAATGGCGGAAGAAATCAGAAATGTTTCTTTCGTCGGCAGAAGAAAAGATTATTTCAGACTTGATGGTCGATGGTTTTCATGCGTGGGGGCAATTTTACAATTCACTTTTAAGTGGTATAAAGGTAAAGATAGATATTGACTCCGAAACAAAGGAGTTGTCAGTTGGGCAAACGATAAATTTGCGTTCACATCCAAACGAACAGGTACGTAAAAAAGCTCATTATGCATTAGAGGATATATGGAAAGAAAGAGAAGACCTTTTTGCACAAATATTAAATCATATTGCAGGTTTTCGTTTACAGGTGTATCAAAAAAGAGGTCTAAATGATGTCCTAGCAGAACCTTTATTGGAGAACCGTTTAGAAGAAGACACACTGAATGCAATGTGGACAGCTGTAAGTAAATATAAACAGCCCTTTATTCAATATCTTAATCGAAAGGCAGAAATGAATGGCGATAAAAAAATGCAGTCTTATAACTTTTGGGCACCTATTGCAAAGAGTAATCAAGAGATCGAATATGAAGATGCAGTACCCTTTATTTTGGAGCAATTTAGTCATTTTGGAAATGAATTAGAAAGTTTTACCCAACATGTATTTGATAACGGATGGGTAGAAGCTGAAGATCGCTCAAATAAATCGAGTATTGCATTTTGCGCTGGGTTCCCACTATCTGAAGAATCAAGAATTTTTATGACATACGGTGGGAGAATTACGAGTGTATTAACTTTAGCGCACGAGTTAGGACACGCTTTTCATAATTATGCGATGAAAAATGTTGATGGATTACATAGAAAGTATCCTTTAAGCATTGCCGAAACAGCTTCAACATTCTCTGAACAAATCATGTTAGATGCTGCATTAGAAAAGGCGGAAACACCTGAGGAAAAAATAGCTATCCTTGACGAAAAATTAAAACGTAGTGTCATGAATTTTATGAATATTCACTCAAGGTTCCTGTTCGAAAAAAGATTTTATGAAGAACGTAAAGAAGGAATGGTATCTCCTGCTCGTTTAAATGAAATGATGCAGCAAGCCATAGATGAGGCTTATGATTGTTCATTTGAAAATGCTTCTTTACATTCGTGGGTTTGGACACCACATTTTTATATTACCAGCTCACCATTCTATAACTTTCCATATACTTTTGGATACTTATTCTCATTATGTCTGTATGCAAAAGCAAAAGAAAAAGGGAAAGAATTTGAAAAGCAATATTTAGAATTGCTTCGAGACTCAGGAAGTATGTCCACAGAAGATTTAGTGATGAAGCATTTAGAGGAGGACATCACTTCAGAAGAATTTTGGAAGAAAGGATTAGAAACATGTGCTAAAGATGCAGAAGAATTTATTACCTTAACTAATTCATTACATACAAGCGGGATTCATACATAACAAAGGATTGCGTATCACTTATTAAGGTCAATGTGCGGGCTTGGTAATAAAAATTATTTCAAGATCACAGGCCAACATGTACAATAAGTTTAGAACTATTAACAATAGGGAAAATTTAATGGGTAGACGTAATTACCAGAAGGGATGTAAAAACTATGTTTAGTCAAGTAGGTCAAATTATGTTGTATGTCAATAATCAAGATGAGACCGTGAATTTTTGGACAGAAAAATTAGGCTTTACGGTTATTGCAGAAGAAGATAATGGTCAAATGAGATGGATTGAAATCGCTCCAAAAAAGGGTGTGGAAACAAGCATTATTCTGCACAACAAGGAGTTCGTTGAAAAAATGTCGCCTGGATTAAATCTTGGCACACCTTCTTTAATGTTTTTCACGGAGAACCTCGATCAATTATATAGCGACTTAAAAAACAAAAACGTGACTGTCGGAGAAATTGTTAACATGCCTTCAGGTAAGGTATTTAACTTTGCAGATAACGAAGAAAATTACTTTGCAGTGATGGAAAGAAAATAATTTGTTTTGGCATCGAAACGACTACCTTAATAGGGTAGTCATTTTTGTTAAATGGCATAAAACGAAAGATGTATTTAGGTGAAAGTGTAATTCCCCTCTTTATCTCTTTGCTTACATATGTTAGAATGCTAGTAATAACCTAAATATGAGTTTGTACTTGGAGGAGTCTGTCACCAAGGGATATCTATGTCCTTTGGTAACAGGCTCTTTTTGCATTTTTAGGAAATTAAAATATTTGAAAGGTGGAAATGTATGTTCATTCTTCAATTAGCTTTAATTATTATTGCTGCTAAACTTGCAGGCGCACTAAGTGTAAGACTCGGTCAACCTTCTGTCTTAGGGGAAATCATTGTAGGGGTTTTACTAGGGCCATCTGTTTTGGGATTAATCGAAGCAACAGATACCTTAGCCACATTTAGTACAATTGGTGTTATTTTGTTAATGTTTATCGCTGGTTTGGAAACGGACTTGGGTGAATTTAAACGATCTGGTAAATCATCAACCTTTGTAGGTTTTGGCGGTATTATTGTGCCATTATTTTTAGGATACTTTGTAGGGGTAATGATGGGCTTATCAGACTTGCAATCTTGGTTTTTGGGCGTCATGTTTTCCGCGACCAGTGTAAGTATCTCCGTTCAGGCCCTTAAAGAAATGAATCACTTAAAGACACCTGAAGGAACGACGATCCTTGGCGCTGCCGTTCTGGATGATGTTGTGGTCATGATTATTTTAGCATTCTTAATGAGCTTTGCTGGTGGAGATGTATCATTAACAGCATTGGTTATTAAGAAAGCATTGTTCTTTGTATTTGCTATTTTAGTTGCTTGGAAAGTAGTTCCTTGGCTCATGAATAAACTTACAAAATTACCAGTGAGTGAGGCGGTCATTTCAGCTTCATTAATTATTTGTTTTGTTTATGCATATGTAGCTGAGTATACAGGCGTTGCAAATATTATTGGAGCCTATATCGCGGGTATTGCGATAGGCTTAACCAATTTCAAACAGGTCGTTTTTGAAAAAGTTGAATCGATCAGTTATTCCATATTTGTTCCGGTATTCTTTGCTTACATTGGCATTTCAGCTGTATTTACTGGAATTCTTGATAATTTAGGTTTGATTATTGCACTAAGTATCTTCGCGATTTTAACCAAATTTATTGGGGCAGGAGCGGGTGCTAAACTATCTGGATTTAATTGGAATAGCTCGATGGGAATCGGCTCTGCTATGGTTTCCCGTGGCGAAGTTGCCTTAATTGTTGCATCAATGGGAATCGCATCAAATCTAATAACTCCAGACTTGTACGCAACAATGATTGTGGTTGTTATTGTAACAACAGTGGTTACGCCTCCGATGATGAAGATCTTTTTTAAATCGAATATGACAGTTGAATCAAGAGCTAGACGATCAATAAGTTAGGCGGCATTCGATTGAATGCTGCTTTTTTTGTGAATGAGGACATGAATTTTATTAAAAAACTCAAAGAATACTTTGCTCATTAAAGAATATATACAGAATAGGAACCTAGGAATTTACTTTCTCGTGGAGGAGAATGTCATGAGTAATTTAATAAATGACAATTTGGATGAAACAAGAAATAACTTAATAATGGAGATTACGTCATTAAATGATATTCAATTTAATGAGAGCCCTGGTTTGAATAAGTGGAGTATAGCTCAAGTTTGCCATCATTTAATTTTAGTGGAGCAGGCGACAATAAAGGCAATTGAATGGGGATTAAAGGAAAAGGATGCAAAACAAGAACGTAAAAACATTCATCTTTTATTAGATCGAACGAAAAAGTTGAATCATCCAAAGATCGTTGACCCAGGTGTGGACCCATTTGAAATTCAGACAATCATAGATAGTTTAAATGATTCAAGAAATAAATTATGGACGTTTCTACATACAATCGAAGATAAATCAATATTGGCGGAAAAATCCATCAAGCATCCTGCCTTTGGTGAATTACCACTAGATCAATGGATTGAACAGATATATTTACATGAACTTCGTCACATAGAACAAATAAAAGAGATTAAATTATTAATAACTTAGAAAATGACGAGGGCATCTGAATGGAATTATTCCAAGATGCCTTTTTCCTACCTAAAAAAAGTTTTTGTTAACCAATTGGAATATTATGTTAGTATTAAGCTGTAAAGGTTTTATGCTAAAAGGCGGATAGGTTAATAAACACCCCATGTGTAAAGTTATTTGATACTATTTTTGAGAGGGCTTACTTCAATGTTGAACATAAATCGATTTAAAAACATAACAGGTTTAAACCTTACCTTCATCGTAACTAGTATTCTCTGGTTAAAGACGGTGATTGTTTGTTTTGTCGGCTTCAATCTTAGCATCCAATCCATTTTTGATGTTGTGTTAATCCTGACGAGTTCTATTGGATCCCTATTATTCGTAATGGGTTTCAGTTTTTATTTTGGTGAAAAAACAAATAGATTAGTATTGTTTGGCCTATTATTATTTGGGACAGGTGTTCTTTTTGGGGATCTTCTCTATTATCGTTTTTATATTGATTTTGTGACGATACCGATTCTTTTTCAGTTTGATAATGTTGGTGGTTTGAGTGCCAGTACAGTTGAGCTGATGAGTACTTGGGATGCCTTTTTATTTATTGATTTATTTATAGTAGGATGGCTACTTTTAAAGACAAAATCCAACCTTACCGTACAAAAACAAACGAAAAGAAAATATCTTGCAACTGCTTCGGGACTTGTCGTGTTAACCATTTGTTTTGGTTTGATAAAATCGGTTCATCTTTTTTCAGAATCCTATGACAGGGAGCAAATGGTGAAATCATTGGGTCCGCTCAATTACCATTTGTATGATATTGCTCTAGGTCTCAAGGCACCTCTAGAACTATTTCTTATTACAGAGGCAGATGCCGTTGCATTGGAGGAGCATTTACAACGTAAGGATTCCGGGCGAACGGAGTTATTCGGGATTGCAAAAGGAAAAAACATTGTCTTAATCACGTTGGAATCGACCCAGGACTTTGTGATCAATCAAAAAGTTAATGGGGAAGAAGTGACACCATTCCTAAATGAATTAATTAAAGATAGTTTTTATTTTAATCAAATCTATGATCAAACAGCACAGGGAAAAACATCAGATGCAGAATTCATGATCGATACAAGTCTTTATCCATTAGCAAGCGGCTCTGTTTATGTAAGAAGACCCGAAAATACCTATTTTAGCCTGCCTCATATATTAAGAGAACAAGATCATTATTATTCTGCAACCTTTCATGGGAATGTAAGCACGTTTTGGAATCGAGATGTCATGTACAAAGCCCTTGGCTATGATCAATTTTTTTCTAAGGATGATTACTCAGTAACGGAAGAGAACTCGGTCAACTATGGATTAAAGGATATTCCATTTTTTATACAGTCAGTCGACTATTTAAAGAGTTTACCAGAGCCGTATTATGCGAAATTCCTTACGCTAACGAATCATTTTCCTTTTTTATTAAACGAGGAAGACATGTTTATCGACCCGGCAGATACAAAGGAAGATGTTGTGAATCGTTATGTCACGACCGTTCGTTACTTGGACAAATCGATTGAAGCATTTTTTGAAAAGTTAAAAGAAGAAGGTATGTATGAAGATACAGTGTTTGTTCTAGTCGGCGACCACTATGGTATTTCCGAAAAATATCATGAAGGTTTGAATGAGTTACTAGATGAAGAGGATACCCTTATCAATCAAGTAAAACATCAACAAATACCGCTGATTATCCATGTTCCTGGCCAGGAAGGGGAAACCATCACCACACAAGGCGGGGAAATTGACATACGTCCGACTCTTCTTCATCTTCTTGGAATTAAGATTGATGACCGTTACTCGTTCGGCCACAATCTTTTCACAAGGGATAGCGACCATCCAGTTGTTTTCCGAGATGGTAGTTTTATTTCAAAAGATTATATATATAAGAATAATAGTTGCTATGGAAAACAAGACGGGGAAGATGTAGACCCTCAGAAATGTGAACCTTATTTGGATGTGGTGAGACAAGAGCTAACACTATCGGACAATATCATTTTTGGGGATGTATTAAGGTTTGCGGATGAAGAATTCGAAAAAAAATGAAGAAAAGGTGACGTATGTTAAGTCTAGTAAGTATCGTCGTTGGGTATATATTTGGTTGCATCCATGGTTCGACCATTGTTGGCAAGCTTAAGAGGGTTAACATTAAGGAAAGTGGTGTTAAAAATGCAGGTGCTTCTAACACCACGATTGTTTTAGGGTGGAAGTATGGAATAATCGTAGCCTTAATTGACATAGGAAAGGGTGTAGTACCGGTTTTACTTATGAAAAATTGGTTAGGCAGCTATTCTCTAGATGATCGTACATTTTATTTTCTCATATTTTTAAATGGAGCTTTTGTCATTATTGGTCATATTTTTCCTGTAACGATGAAATTTAATGGAGGAAAAGGGACAGCTTCAATGATAGGAGTTGCATTCGCTATCGATTGGAAGGTCGGATTAATCGGGTTAGCACTTCTAATTATTTTTTCACTTATTAGCGATTATCTTCCAATCGGTGTCCTAATGATGTATCTAGCCTGGGTATTTCTTACCTATTTATTTGGTTACCCAATGTATGCAATCCTTATTACTTTCGTCTTAACGTTGCTATGTATCTATAAACATCTTGAAAATTGGAGACGAATCCAAAACAAAACAGAAACAAGGATTTCAAGTATGCTCAAATTTGGGGCATAAAAAAGTTCACGTTTGTTTTCAAAATAGGAGGTGCTTATGTGGAAATAAAGATTGATTATACAATACAGCCCCCAGAAAATTTTGAGGAATTAATAAGTTTATATGGAGCATTGGGATGGAATTCTTTAAAATTAAGTGCAAATGATTTAGAAAGAATGTGTAAACAAAGTTGGTATGCCGTATATGCTTTTGATGGGCAACAATTGGTTGGGATCGGACGCGTCATCTCTGATGGCGTTATTACGGGGATCATATGTGGCGTGGGTGTTCTACCACATTATCAATCCAAAGGAATTGGTAAAGAAATCGTAAACCGAATGGTAAAACATTGTGAGCAAAACAAAGTGATACCTCAACTTATGTGTGTAGAAAGTTTAGAGCCCTATTATAAAGAATTAGGGTTTACGAAATTTTCCATAGGAATGACCATGCATCTAATACGGTAACAGGTACGATAGGTAAAAGGCGATCAGTAATATGGTCGTCTTTTTTCTTTACAATATATTAATAGTACGTTTGGAATAATATGTTAGGATAAAAGTAACTTGGTCTACTGTTACTAGAATATCGGAAGAAGGAGCAGACGGATGGCAGAACATAAAAATGATTCATTTCGTGATTTGAATATAAAAAATAAGACGGGAACAGTAGTCGGAATAGCACTTCTAATTATTGTGTTGGTCGGCTTTCTATTTGGGTTTTACTTCTTTGGAATTGCAGGGGTTTTTAAAGCTCTTGGCGTGCAGTATACATCTGGTTGGTCATTGGTTGTTTTTGTTGTCAGTTTTATTATTTTAGGTATTATTGTAGAACTGTTCTTTAATGCATTTTTCAAGCTATCCGTTCAACATATAACAGGAAAAGCAAAGTTGTTTTTTATTCGTATCAGTTTTGAAGGCATGTCGAAGTTTCTAGTGCTATTTATAGTGGATGAGTTTATGAACAGTATTACACTTTCCGTAAGAACAGAGATCTTGATTGCATTGGTGTTTGCCGTACTAGAAACTGTTTTCGATGATAAGGATTAAGTTTGAAAAAAATGAATATGGGGGGCGGTGACTAGTAGTGAAAATTATGAAACAAAATGAACCTACTTTTGGTCAAATTTTATATGCAAAAATAGTTTCTGATGTTTTAAACATAGATAGTGAGTACATCGATGAGTGGTTTCCGATCCAGGAGGTTTCAACTGGACTTCCAGACATTGTAGGCGGTAAAGTAATGAAAGTTGCCCAAGGTGAGTGTATTCTATAATACTGTTTCTTATAAAATAATCATCAATCATCTCCTTCCCCTTCTGTTAATTCTAACCATAAAGTTCCATAAGAAGCTGCTGAAGCATCAGCAGCTTCTTTATTCAAGTCCATCAATTATAAAAGTAATACTTAAGTAAATAATAGAGGATGAAAACTTTCCCTACTTACAAAGGAGGAATCCACTATGCAATTTTTAACAGCCTTGATTGAACATTATGGATATGCTGTACTATTTTTGTCTCTCATGTTAGAGCTTATTGCTATCCCGTTACCCGGAGAATTCTTAATGGGATACGCAGGTGTTCTAGTGTTTCAAGGGAAATTGAGTTGGATAATAAGTATAGTAATAGCTGGTGTGGGAAGCTGTACGGGTATGACTATTTCTTATTGGATAGGGAACAAATTGGGAACGCCTTTTTTTCATAAGCATGGTCATCGAATTCATTTAGGACCGGACAGATTAGAAAAAACATCTGAATGGTTTAAAAAATATGGTAACAAGCTATTGCTTATTGCCTATTTCATACCCGGAGTTCGTCATATTACAGGCTATTTTTCAGGCATTACTCAAATACCTTTTCGTACATATATTCTTTATGCCTATAGTGGTGCTTTTATTTGGACAGGGACGTTCATTACACTTGGAAAATTACTAGGTCCTCAATGGGAGCAATTCCATACCTCGATAAAAAAATACCTTTTTGTCGGAAGTGTTTTTGCTATCGCCATTCTGGTTATTATTTATCTTCTCAAAAAATATAAGCTAAAGATCAAAGAACTAATAATCGCTGGGCTGGGGAGAGGGGAGCAACGGTTTCAATCTCTTCGTCGTCTAAGGCTTTTAATTGTAAGCACATCAGTATTATTATTGGTCTTTGTTATTTTCATGGCCAGTTTAATTGAAAACTACATAAACAATGAATTTGAACAGTTTAATACTATAGTAATAACCCTTGTTTCAATAATTTTTAATGATCAATCGGCATATTGGATGAAGTTATTTGGTTTACTTGCGTCAAGAATTATATTAGTTCCCTTAATAGTTCTTACTTTTTTATGGATAGTGGTAAAAGCTAAAGATCGAAAAATAGAAATTGTTTTCTTACTCATTGTTGTGATTGGAGGAGAATTATTCGAAGAAGGAATCAGGCGTGTTTTTCACTATTTACAACCTGTTCATTCTGCATTAACGAATCATCTTTTATACTCTTTTCCAAGTGAACAAACGTTAACTGCTTTTATTTTATTTGGTTTTTCTGCCTATCTATTGGTTCGGCATTCTAAAAAATCTGGGCTGCAAACATTTACTTCTATAATTGTTGTTATAATTTTACTTCTCATTGGATTAAGTCGCATTTACTTTAAGCAACAATATCCAAGCGATGTGGTTGCTGGCTATGCCTTCGGTGGTGTGTGGTTAAGCTTAAATATTCTAGTACTGGAACTTTTCAGATTCTCACAAAGGTTTAGCAAATTAAAAGGTTCCAAATAAATATATATTTCCATACTAATACAATCACAATCAAATAAAGAGAAAATTAAAAGACCTAAGTAAGGTAGAATACCGAACTCAGGTCCTCAAAGCAGCCTAAAATATTTGTCTAGACTTTATTTGGTCAGATCAATAAAGACTTCGTATTTTTTATGAAAACATATCCTAAGATTATTGTAGGGTATAAGAAGTGTAAAAATAGCTAATGTAGAGGAGTTGGGTGGGATATCTTTTTAGAATAAAAGTACTGTAATGTAGTGAAAGTCATCAAAAAATTATTAAGATTGTTTAATCACTAGGGCTTGTTTTGCCGCTATATTTATGTGAATGAGGATGAGAGCCGTTTACAGTGGTTACTCCATGAAATTTGTGAAAATGCCCTCCTTCAGGCAATGGGATAGCAGGTCCTGTGACCCCTCTAATTTCATGTTTATGCCCATCATTGAAGGAAGTAACCGTAAAATAATGATGTGTATGAGGTACTCCAGTTGGGGCTGGTTCGGTTCTTCCTGCATATCGATGTTCATGTCCAGCATTAAAAGATGTTACCCCCGAGAAATGATGCCTATGAACAGGTTTGCCATCCCATGAGGTAAGATACAAAACATGTGAATGTTCGGCATCTTGATTTGATCTAGATGATTCGACAATATAACCTGTCACCGGTATTTCCATAAGTTTTTTCCACCTTTCTTTTTACAATTTTAAAGTAAAATAACTTCAAAAATTAATGTTCATCACAAGATACATATGGTCAATTTCCGATTTTAGACCAATGAAGTGGATGCAATTTGTGATCATAGTATCGAATTTGGAGGTACAAAGGAATCGTCTAATGAAAAGCTAACAGCCATTAAATAATTTGAAAAGCAACGTCTACATACAGGCGTTGCTTTCAAATTATTTTAATCCATTCAAAATTAACCTTTTATCTCCAACTGGTTCAACATGCACATGGACATTGTGAACGTTGTGTTCCTTCATAAAATAATAACCAGTAAAGAAAGAGTTTTTACCGAAGGAAAAACTTTTGTAGCATTAGTAGCAGTCTGACCAACTCTCCCGTTTTATTGCATCTCTCCTTGACCAGTCAGAAAGAAATTTGGTTAAGTCTGCCTTGAAATTTGGGATGACTTTGAAACACTGTTGAATCAAGCTTGAGATGTGGAATCAATGTTATATCGTAAACAGCCTACTTTTCCTTAACGGAAAAATGAATAAAGATAGTGAGATGCTGCTCATTAATGAAAGAAAAATGGGCTGTGATAGGAAGGGAAGCACCTAAAATATAATCTGATTGGAACAATATGGTTTTTGCCATAAGAGCCCATCAATATTTTCAAAAGTAGCGTTAGTCCAAGCCATAAGGATTAGCGCTATTTTTTTGTCGTTAGCTTTTACTTAACTTTTAAACAAATTTACATTCTATTAACCTATTTTACAGAGTATCAAGTTATTCTAAAGAAAAGCGTAAGGAGGGATTCAAATGAAGGTAGAACTTCACTGTCATACCAATATTTCTGATTGTCCACTCTCGATTGAGGAAGTCATTGCATTAGCGATACAGGAGAATGTTACACATTTAGCTATAACAAATCATGATACAACTCAAGGACTTCTGCACGCAGTAGAGGTTGGAAAAAGCAATGGAATTGAAATCATTCCAGGTATTGAGGTTTCAGGCTATGATTTTGAACATGGCAGACGTGTACATATATTGGGGTATTTTATTGAACCAGGTCATGAAGCGATTGAGTCTGTTTGCCAGCCATTAATTGAACAAAGACATTTGGCTTCAAAGGAAATGGTCGAGCGCATCATAGCTGCTGGCTATGATATTACATGGGAACGCTGCTTGGAAATTTCCGAGGGGGGAACAGGCGTGTACAAGCAACATATCATGCAAGCCTTGATTGAAGCGAACTATACCGACTCCATTTATGGTTCTCTTTATAAAAAGCTTTTTAATCGGGGACAAAATGGAGAGGAACCTGGCATTGCTTTTATTCCGATGAAATATATAGATGCCAAAGTGGCGATACAAATTATTCGTGATGCGGGTGGAGTGCCAGTGCTAGCTCATCCGGGACAGTATGGAAATTTTGAGATGGTTCCGGAATTAGTTGAAGCGGGATTACAGGGAATCGAAGTGTGGCATCCGCTACATCATAAAGAGCATGAGGAAAGGGCAAAAATGCTTGCAGCCGTCTATAACCTTATCAAAACAGGTGGATCTGATTTTCACGGGGCATACGGGGAAAAGCCCGTACGACTCGGAAGCAAAAGCCCTGGTGCTGAATCGCTTGTTGAGATATTGCGCGTAAAAAAGCAAGGTTTAACTCCTGAGGTGCAGTCTTAATCGTTTAATTCATATGAAGGAGTTAAACTAGATTTCTTCGTTTTGAAAGGAGCAATCTAGATGTTTGAAAAAACAGTACTCGTTGACAAACTGATATTGGATATTCGTCAGGGATATTATAAGCCGAATGACAAGCTTCCATCGGAGAATGAACTAGCTGACCAGTATAAAGTGCCAAGAATGGTTGTCCGAAAGGCTTATGAACGCTTGCAGGAGCTTGGTTATATTTTTTCAAAGCAAGGAAAAGGAAGCTATGTTCAAAATCAAAAGCTGCAAATTCCACTTATTCTTTCAGGAGATGTTAGCTTTAGCGAAAAAATGAAAGAACTGAAATATGATTACAAAACAATCAATCTTTCATGCGAAATAATAGAATATGATTCTTCCATTTATCACGCTTTGCAAGTTTGCAATGGAGATTCAGTATATAAGATTAGCAGGTTGCGGATTGTTGAAGATTGTCCGATTGCGGTTCACACTTCATACTTGGCCCAATCTGTGTTTGAAAATATTGAACGGGATGGAAGTGGGATCACCTCCATTTTTCAATATTATCACAAACAGGGCTATTCAGATTTCAAGCCAGGCAGAAGTCAATTAAGCGTTATGTTTCCAAATGAACGGGAGCGGGATGTATTAAAATGTCCAAGTTTAGTGCCACTTTTGCTCGTTGAATCTGGGTGTGCAGATAAGAGGACAGGTACGATGCTTGAGTATTCTAAAATCATTTATAGAAGTGATTGTTTCACTTATGTGATATAGAAATTAGTAAGGGTCACCCTAGGGTGGTCCTTTTTTTATGCAATCAAACATTCTTTACAATAACAAAACAAACTTCACCTTTCTTTAACGTTCACTCACTTGGCAACAAGATAGATTAATAGGTGTAGATGAAAGAAAGGTGGTGGCCTTTAGATGAAGAGAAGACGAAGAACAGAAATTTTGATCAATGGCTCTCACGATTTAGCAGAGGATTTCGCGAAGTCTATTCTAAATCGCTATGAGGTGAACGTGATTCAAGAGCCAGAAAATAGCTTGGTTATGGTAAAGATGCGTGAAACGTCAAAGAAGAGCTTGTTTTATCCTGGAGAGGTATTTGTAACTGAGTCCAAGGTACAGATTCATGACAATATTGGAATTGGCATAGTAGCGGGCGATCAGCCAGAGCTTGCTTATCAGCTTGCAATCATTGACGCAGCTTTTGTAGCAAGATTGCCGGAAACAATAGACTGGATCGATAGGCTTTTACAGGAGGAGCAGAACATTCAGAAGCACCAAGCAGCTGCTACCAACTCCATTTTAAAAACAAAAGTAAATTTTGAAACAATGGATATATAGGAGGTTGAGATAGTGAAGCTAGATATTGTTCATGATCTTCAGGCAGTGTACCGAAAAATGATCGACTCCACCTCAAGGCCAGGGCTTATTTCGAATCTGAAAAGAGAGGCGGAACTCCTTGAGGCTGACATTCAAACAGAATGCACAGCATCACTAATTGTAGCGGCATTAACGCTACTTGATCAAGAAGTGACTTTTAACGTAGTTTCTGAAAATGAAGAAACGATTTCTGCAATCATCAATCAATTCACATATGCAAAGCCTGCTAATATCGATCAGGCTGATTATATATTCGTATTAAAGGACGCGAAGGCTAGCTCTCTAAAAGATGTACTCGAAAAGGCAAAGCCAGGTACGTTAAAAAATCCTCAGCACTCTGCGACGATTTTCGTAGAAGCGGAAAAGGTAATGCTTGGTGGATCTATACTATTAACAGGACCTGGTATTCAGTCAACCGTGTCAGTCGAAATTGACACTCAGGACGACTGGATTAAATGTAGTCAAGAAAAAAACAAAGAATATCCGCTAGGCGTTGATTTGATGTTTATTGATAAAGAGCATCAGCTATTATCGTTGCCGCGAACTACACAAATTACCGAAAATAGGGTGATTATCTAATGGGATATGTAGCAGTTAAAGGTGGAACCCAGGCGATTGAAGAATCCATTAAGCGCCTTACTTATGAAAGAACGCAAAAGGGACTAACGATTGAAGTGGAAAAAATTAAAGCTGGAATGCGAGGGTTAATCGACCAGGTAATGTCTGAAAGTAGCTTGTACGATGAGACATTAGCAGCCCTGGCAATCAAGCAAGCAGAGGGGAATCCAGAAGAAGCGGTTTTTTTATTAAGGGCATTTCGCTCAACTGTTCCACGAAAGCACTATTCAAGAGTAATAGAGTCTGAAGAAATGAAAATCGAAAGAAGAATTTCTGCAAGCTTCAAAGACATTCCAGGTGGGCAAATCCTTGGGGCAACGACTGATTATACGCACCGTCTACTTGATTTCAAATTAATGAAGGAAACCGATCACAGCATTCAGGAGTGGCTGGGGAAGTACGAGCAAGAAAACAGGCAGGATCGTGAGGAGAACGCACAACTAAAATTACCAAAGGTACTCGATTACTTACGTAAGGAAGGCTTAATTCCTCCTTGTGAAAACAATGACCAAGAGCCAGATGATGTCACGCGCGAAAGTCTTGAATTTCCATCGAGTCGAAGCCAACGACTGCAAATTTTAACGAGGGGAGAAACTGGAGCGGTAACCTCATTAGCCTATGCGGTCATTAGGGGCTATGGTGCTTTACATCCAACGGTTGGTGAGCTCCGCGTTGGAATGCTACCAGTGACAATTGATCATCCCATCCATCTAGCGGATGAGGACGATGCATTCTATATTGGGGAGATCAAGGTAACCGAAGCAGAAATGCTTATGCCAGTAACGGTTGAAAAAGAATATGGGAAAAAAGAAATCGAGTTTGAGATTGGGTATGGTCTTTGCTTTGGTCAAAATGAAACAAAGGCAATA